>NZ_JACHGJ010000006.1 GCF_014207565.1 Spirochaeta isovalerica
GATGAAAAGGGAATCGTCCTTAACGTCCACGGTGAGCGTCCCGGGAGTCAGAGTGATGGAATTGGCCAGAGCCAATCGTCCGATCTCCGATTTCAAACCCGTTTTTATCTCCACGATACCGGGGTTCACCGGCAGGGAGGGGGAGAGAACCCGCGAAGCCACATCGAGGTTGGCTTTAAGTAATTCCCCTGTAAAAACGAAAACATAAGCGACCATAGCCGCTATGGCTTTGGGGCTCAGTTTCACATCTTTGAAAACGGGATGGTGTGCCGAAAAGAAAAGCACGATGACAACTGTTACGACCAATCCGGAGAGGAGAACGGACGGATAAATATTTCCGTTCAGCATCAGCCAGGAAAGATAGACTAAAATGGCTGAAATAATGATGTTTTTCATCATTCCTCCTAAAGTTATATATACATATATATTTATATAAAAATATCTATATGCGTAGAAAAGCATATTACCTAAAATATTGCAGGTCAAGGAAATAATGTATTTTTGAGAATAAATATTACTCTTTAGAATGGTTACAAAAATGGTGATTATTGTAAACAAAACCCTTATAGGTTCCAAATAAAAGTAACTAATTATATAAGGTGTATGAAGTTGTTTTGTTTTGCGAAAATTTGAACAAAATAATCGTGTAAATACACGAATAATAGTTAAAACAATTGATCAAATGAGATAATGAACTAGAATTAAAAATGTACATTCTGTAAAGGGGAGAAATATGACAATATCTGAAATTCTAAAACAGAAGAAAAGCGCTATTTATACGGTCACTGATAAGGCGACTGTCAGAGAAGCTGTGATCATTATGAATGAGAAAAAGATAGGTTCTCTCATAGTTGAAAATGAGAAAAAAGAAGTCGCCGGAATTATCACGGAAAGGGATATTTTATCCAAAGTCTGTCCCCGCGATGACAGCTGGCAGAAGTCTGTCATTGAGGTTATGACTCCCCGTGAAGAACTGATCATCGGTATGACCGATGACACCGTCTCCTATGTCATGAATATTATGACTGATAAGAGGATCCGCCATCTCCCCGTATTCGAAAAAGATAAACTGGTAGGTGTGGTTTCAATCGGTGATGTTGTCAAAAATGTAATGGAACTCTCCGAGACGGAAGCGAAATTGCTCAGGGAGCATATCATGAATCCCTATGGGATCAATATTCCCTGAGTTGTACGGGTTGATCTAATCGCCTATAACATTCCCTCGACGCTCTATTCTCTGAAGATGATGAAAGAAGACCCCTCCTCATACGGATTCCCGTTATTCCATAAGTGACATATCCAGAACCTTATCCCAATCGGGAAGCTGATTAATGGTACCCGTTTTCAGTAGGATCCGGCCCAATTCGTCCAGAGTTTCCCTAAAATCAGAAGCCGGCCGGACAACGTGATTGTGCAGGGATAAGCTGTTTTCGACCATAGCCGGAGAAAAACCGCTCAGAGATGAGTGTACGGTAATAACGTCACTTCTGTTTGTTGCAAGATAGTCCTGGGCATTTTCCAGGGATTTTATCAAATCTTCCAGTTGTGCCTTTCTTTCAGCGATAGTTTTTTCCGATGCAACCAGAACAATGGGGTAGGTCATCCCGGGCATATCCAGATAATCGAAATGTCTTCCGATCTCTTTATCCTCGGCAATGGAAGGTGTCGGTTCCGATGCGACGAGCGCATCTATTTCACCTGAGGCCAGTGCTGTCAACTGAACTGAAGGGGACATCTCCATAAGTGAATTTTCCAGGTCTATACCTTTGTCCTCGGCTTTTATGATCAAACCGCCATAGGTGGAAGTACCTTTTTTGATGCCTATCCGAAGACCTTGGAGATCATTCCATGTGTCAATCTGAATTTCTTTTCCGGTTACAATTCTATGTCTTTTCTCTCCGGAACCATGACTGGCGATAATTCTGAAATTATCGTATTTGGAAAGCAGTATGATGGCAGCTGAATCTCCCATTGCGGCGACATCGGCGCTTCCGGAGATAAGAGCTTCAACGGTCTGGGGTCCGGAAGAGAAAATCTTCCCTTCCACATTTTTAGCAAAAAGTTCCTTTTCAGCGGCGATGACAGAGAGCGTATCGACAATCCGGTCCTGATAAGCGTAAACAAGATTACTATCACTGGAGGAACAGCTCCAGAGTAAAGTAGATAAGATTAATAATGAGAGTATAAGTTCTTTCTTTTTCATAGTTTGCAATCCTTGCAGCACAAATCCATGCTGTTTTTCATTTCTTTTCTTAAAGAAAGCATGTCGGGTGAGTAAAAGTTCCACCTTTTCCCCCTGTCCAGCTCCCATTCCCGTTGAATTCTGCCGGGCCGTTTTGTCATAAGAACAACTTTCGTGGAAAGGTAGATGGCTTCCTCTATGCTGTGGGTCACGAAAATGATGGTTTTTTTCTCCCGTTCCCAGATTTCCTTCAATTCATAGTCCAGCTGTATTCTCGTCTGCTCATCGAGGGAGGAAAAAGGTTCGTCCATCAGAATCACATCCGGAGAGAGCGCGAGCGTTCTGGCAATGGAAACTTTCTGTTTCATGCCGCCGGATAATTCATGGGGATAAGCTTTGTGAAAACCTTTCAAGCCCACAATGTCGAGATAGTAGTCAACGGCTTTTCTGCTGTTTCTCAATGCCAGTTTCATATTTTCCTCAACAGTCATCCAGGGGAAGAGGCTGTTCTCCTGAAAAACGACACCCCGGTCCGGCCCCGGTTTTCTTATAGGTTTCCCATTGAGTCTGATCGTTCCTTCTGTCGGCTGTATAAATCCGGCGATCATGTTGATCAGAGTCGATTTACCGCATCCGCTCGGACCTATTAAAGAGATGAAATCTCCTTCCGCAACATGGAGATTTATGTGAGACAGAGCTCTGACCTGTCCTTCTTTTGACCGGTATTCCCTTGAGATATTTTCAATGCTGATCATAAAATCCTCTCAAAGCCCATCTTATGGCGCAAATTGTCTTCGATAATCTGAAAGAGGACTTTTTCAATAAAAAGGCCAATGGCTGCGATTATTATGATAACGGAAAAAGCCGACACGAAATCGAGACTCCACCGCGACTGTATGATGACAAATCCCAGACCCTGAGCCGATCCGACTACCATCTCTGCGGCGATCAGGACCCTCCAGCCTGAAGCAAGGGCAATCCTCAATCCATTGATAATGGAAAGACTTGATGCTGGAATCAGAATCCGGAAAAATGTCCGGGGACCTTTAAGTCCCATCATGCGTGAGGCTCTCATGTAAACGGGCGGAGTTTCCCTGATTCCTCCGGCCGTATTGACGATGACCGGTGGAAGGGAAGTTATAAATATCATGAAAAACGTGGCACCTTCCCCCAGGCCGAAAAGGAGGAGGGCGACGGGAACCCAGGCCAGGCCGGGAATGATCTGCAGAAACGTCACCACGGGGATGAACAGATCGAAAAGAAACTGGTAGTATCCCATGGCTATGCCCAAAACTACGCCAATAAGGGAAGCGAGGGCGAATCCTTTGAACCATCTTAAAAGGCTGACAGCCGTATGATCCACAATCCCCGCACCATAAATCTGTTCTCCCTTTAGAAGATCTATCAGGCCTGAAAGGGTGGATAGCGGTGTGGGGAAGTAGACACCTCTTCCGTGGTTGGCTAACGTCGCTGCTATATGCCACAGGAGAAAGATAATTCCTATTCCGGTGATATAGCGGATTGCTTTTATAGCAGTATCTTTAATTTGGCGGTCTATCATGGAATATATGATATATATTAAAAAACCTATATACAAGTCTCAATAGATAATTTTTTCTTAAAAGTGAAGATTCTGCTAATGCTTATTATGCGTGATGAAATGATTTATGGAATAACCATCACCTCTTCTCCGCCATTTTCTATCATGATCCTGCGGTATGTCCCGTCTTTTTTCATGTTATCCAGGGTCGCCTGCCATTTTGATACAATCTGATCAGAGGTAGTCCTGGAAAAGGCAATATAGAGGTACACTTTTCTAATGGATAATGCCTTGGCGAACTCATCGGGGCGGAATCCCGCTTTTCCGGAGGCTGCAACAATACCGCGATTGGAACTGAACCAGACATCGGCTCTGCCTGCATGAATCATGCGAATAGCACTTATATCATTGTTAACGTCATTGATATTTGTAAAACCGTTTTCGATCAGAAATCGTTCTTTAGCATCATCCTGAATTACAACAATTTCCTTCAGCTTTTTGGCATCTTCCAAAGAATCAATATTGACCTCTGAATTTATCGATTTATACATAGCCCACTCAATTAATATCAGCGGTCCGACCCATTTGAATTCCTTTTCCCGTTCGGCTGTTCTGGTGGTTGAAAACAGTGCGATATTGGGTTCTTCTTGCAGCCTTTTATAGGCTCTCGCCCAGGGATAGACCTCGATCGAATCCGGTTGGCCATGACGCCTGAGAATTTCTCTGACAATTTCTGTCGAGTAGCCGACAAGATTTCCCTCTTCATCTACTCTATTAGCCATTCCGGAGTCTTCTGTGAGAATGGTAAGATCCTGAGAAAAAGCGCTAAAACACAAATTAAGAAAAAGAAAAACAACTAAAAAACGTTTATCCATAATATATATTTTCCGGGATATGGATTAGGGAGTCAAATTTCCCTTTGATTTATTATGTTTATTTTCTCTGGTGATTCAGCAATAACATGGTCAATCTCAGAATGTTGTTGACTCTCAATGTCCAGTTGTATTTTTCAGCTGTACCGGTATAAGGATATTTGATTATAAGCTCTTCGACTCTACTGTACAGAGAGTGCAGGAGCGCAAGGGAATCTTTACCCGCCCATCCCGCCAGGCTCGTACCTTTTAAAGATTCGGCTTTTTTTATTTTTCCTTTTGCAACTGATGAAAATCTGAAACCCTCAGATAAGAGCTGTTTGTATTGACCGGTTGTAATTTCATGAATGACTTTATCCAGGTCAGTTTCTTTTTTCGACACCATTTGCAGATATCTGAAATTGTTCTGCATTTCTATGATAAGAAGTTTGCCTTTGCCATCCAGTTTATTCTTCCAGGCTATAAATTCCTGTATGGCTGTTCCTGTTTTAAAAAGAGGATCCAGTATGGATGGCAGTGTCATCATAGATAGCTCCAGTTGATTTGATTTTCATATATAAACATTAACGGCTTAATTACATAGGTGCTGCTTTTCCTGCAGAAAATACTGGAATGAGTCTCTGTGAATGCCGGGGATCTATTCATTTTATTTAATCTGGTCAATGAGATTTCCAATTGCCTGAAAAACCTGATGATCATCCTCATATACTTCACGAAACATTTCTTCCGCCTGTTTTAATTGAGCAAGAGCCTCCTGATGATCTCCCATGGCGTCTGAGACCAGAGCTTTATGATAATACAAATTCCCCCGCGCTTCCGGTTCTTCGGTCAAGGCTAAAAGTTCATCGATTAAAATCCTGGCCTCGTTCAGAGCTTTGTAACCATTGTAATAATTGACAATACTACCCATGACCGAAGGATTTGTCGGGTAGAGTTCGAAAAAGTATCTGGAGTTTTCTTTCGCTTCGGCGAAGTTCTTTTTATATAGGTACAAATCTATAAGCTTATCATAGAATCTGTATTGGTCCGGTTCCAGCGCCTTACCTTTTTCCATATAACTGATGCTCTTATCGAAGTCCTGGAGGTTTATGGCAATAATTCCGGCTAAATAGCAGGAATCGGATTTATAGTATGTATCTGAATAAGAGTTAAGGGCTTTTTCAGCATAGGGCAGAGCTTTCGCCATTTCTCCCGTATTTAAATAAGCGACAGCCAGATTGTGGTTATATCCGGGATTATCTTTTTCATAGTCCAGGGCCTTTCTCAGGTTCTCTATGGCTTTCTCATAGGATTCTATCTGAAGCTGTATCTGCCCTAAATTGCTGAAAAGAATTTTGTCGGAAAAATTATTGAGATTTGCCAGTTCGTAGTTTTCTATGATTTTTGATTGCAGCTTGTCATTGCCGAGAAGCCATTGCCCATTGTATTTTTCCAGGACTTCATAATAAAACTGGCCCAACCAGAAATAGAGTTCTCCATTGGAACTATCTGATTCCAGAGCGCTTAACAGAGCTTCATCGGGTTTGTACATGACGTACTGGTAACGGCCTTCCCTGCCTCTGTAATCGTATACGCTTTCCCCCTCGGGAATGTCTTTCAAGGCAAACATCTGGTGCATCGTGCTGTGTACAAAATAGTTTAAGAGGATTTTCACTTTCTGAACGACAAGATCAGAATGGGATATACCGCTCTCATTCGTCGTCAGGTATTGAAAAGCTGTTTCATATTTCTGCAGACTGATCAATCGCTCGCTTTCCGCAATATGGGGGTTTGATAAATCAACAGCGAAAGAAATCTGTCCGAGAATAAGAAAAACTAATATAAAGAGATGTTTTTTCATCTTATATCCTTTATTTTTTCGACAATGATCTCATGGAATCCTGTTTCAGTCCAGATATTGAAATACTTCCATCAGGGAATCTATAACCCCGATACCGGGGACATGGCTTTCATCTCCCGGTTGATATTTTCCCGATCTTGCCAGGAAGGCATGGCAACCGGAATTTTCTGCACCCTGAATATCTGTTTTCCAGTCATCTCCTATGACGATAACATCTTCCGGGGGAGCGTCGAGAATCTCCAGCGCTTCGGTATAATAGGATAAGGACGGTTTGCCGAATACTTCTATTTTTGTATTTCCGGCTGTTTCAAAAAGACTTACGAAAGCTCCCGTATCCAGCTGCTTTCTCTCTCCCGACAGATAGTAAGGGGATGCGGAAGCTGTAATAAGGGGAACTCCCTTCTGTTGAAAGAGAAATATATTTTGCAGATCCGAATAGGACAGGTTCTCTTTTTCGAAATCCAGCAGTAGAACAATTTCCGGATATTCCTCATTGTGAGGAATGCAGACCTGTTCCATTTCCTGCCCGCTTCCAACGATATAGGCAGTCCCGAATCCTTTTCGCCTCAGGTAGGAATTTATGGCGATTATGGGATTGATGATTGAGGGCATCGGAACGGCCAGACCGGCATCGGAAAGACGTTTTTTTATGAGAAGTGGAGATTTGACGGAATTGGTCATGATCAGAAAATCAATTTCCAGTTTTTCCGCCTTCTCAAAGAATTCCCGGGCATCATTAATCGGTGCGGGCCCTTCGAGAATAGTTCCATCCAGGTCAATGAGAAGCTTTTTCATTTTTTTTCTCCATCTCCGGTAATTTTCTTACAATAGCGGATCACTTTCGCATTGAATTTTTCCATTATCTTTTCGCTCCCGTCAGTTTCATATCCGTGTTTTTTATAAAATTGTCTTGTGGAAGCGTTGTCTTCTAGAACCCAGAGTACATTTTCACGACAGCCTTTTTCCAGAGCGACTTTTTCGCAATGACGCAACAATTGGGATCCGACCCCCTCCCTTTTCATCAATGGTTCAACATAGAGCCCCCAGAGCTCATAGGCGTCGAGCTTATCTTCATTTCTGCACATGCCGCTTTTCATAAAGCCTTTGATAATATTGTCCTCTTCACAGACATAGAGATCGTCTTTCTCATGTTCATTGCTGTCATTGAAGCTGCTGAATCTTCCGTTCACTGATATTTCCGAAAATAAATAGCTGTCGGGTATAATTCCCCTATAGGCGCTGCGCCACCCGAATATGTGGATTTCGGCAATACGCGATGCATCATCTTTACAGGCTGTTCTTATCATTGACGTTCTCCTTCAAGAGTTTTTTAACATTCCGTATGCATAGGCATCGTGCCAGAGAGGATTGCCATTTGGATCAGTGCGGAAAAATCCCTTTTTCTTGAAATGCCCTTCTCGAATCATTCCGATTTTTTCCAGAACTTTCCAGGACGATGTGTTTTCGGGATTGCAGTAGGCTGTTATTTTATGGGCATCCAACGCTTCAAAAGCATAGCGGACCAAAGCCGCAGAGGCTTCCGTACAATATCCATGGTTCTGATAATCAGGGTTAAATATAAAACCCAGTTCCCAGGTTAAAAAACGCTCCGGTTCAATCCGGTGAAAATAGAGATGGCCGATCATTTTACCAGATTCTCTGAGCTTAACCGCGAGAAAATCATCTCCGTTGCATCGTTTCTTAATTAAGGCTCTGGACTCGCTTACGCTGATAGGGCCTCCCGGTTCGAATTTATAGATCTCCGGCAAGGATAAGTATTCATGCAAATCCTTCCAGTCTGATGGAATGTGGTTTCTAATTTCAAGATTCGGTGTTATCAGCTTTTTCATTTTCTCTCCTGCAGGATGTTCAGTCTATCGGGATTTAATATTTCAAAAGGATTAATGTACTCCATTGTATACCGCGGCTGATAATCGTTATCAATGTCAGGATAAAGCAAAGTGTTAATCTCCAGTTCGCCGTACGGCGCATCGGATTTTATGAAAGAGAGCTCGATTATGTAATCTTCTCCGTTCCCCCGATTCCCCGTTAAGCCTATGACCTGGCCCCGGGATATAAGTTCTCCAGGATCTCGCGATACTGTTTTCAGATTGTAGATAGCCATAGCCGTGCTGTCTGTGAACTGAATAACTATCATATTGACTTGCTGTTCTCCGAAAAAGACTGGAGGGAAAGTATTTTCCGATTCTACGGCAATCACGATACCGTCCAGAGGCGAATATATTTTTTCTATTTCCAGAAACTCAAGAACGACGCCTTTCGACAGGTACCATTCGCCTTTTTCATTCTGTTGGGGTCCAAAACCGCACAAGGTCAGTATTTCTGCATCAGCATCATAGACAGGAGCCCTGTCTATTGCCCAGAGGCTTATTGTTGTCAAAAAGAAGAGTACTATTCTGAGTAATGACGAATTCTGAAATTTCACTTCTACTCCCGGACCGAATTATTTGAATAGTTCAATTGTAAATCTTTTTAGTAGAAGATCCAGCTGTTTTTTTAATATCTCACTCGTAAATCAGATAATCGGAACGGCCGGGATATTTTGCCATGGCAGTTCTGTGTTTATTGAATCCCAGGCCGTTACATTTTTATGGCTTTTGTTGTCGGCTCTTCGAATATTCCGGGAATTTCAGCAAAATATGGCACTATATAGTTTGTTGAATTATACTTACTTAAAGATAAGTAACATTATTTCTAAGGAGAGAAAAATGGAATGCGAATGTTTGAGTCAATGTCCTTTCTTTAATGACAAGATGGCTGAAAAGCCTGCCTTGGCTAATATAATGAAAAAAAGGTATTGTCTTGATGATTTCAACAGCTGTGCACGTCACAAGATATTTCTGGCAAAAGGGAAAAGTGCAGTTCCGCCAAATCTTTATCCCAATCAGATAGAAGAAGCTGAAAAAATCCTGGCAGAATTAAAATGAGACGGCAAAAGCTCTGAAAAGATCCTCTACGATTGTAAATCCTCTTAAATCTGACGTTTCATCGTCCGGGTCGTATATATTTACTTCCATTCCATTGCTTCGCAGGTATTCTTCTTTATCCAGTTTCCGTCGACGACATCATATTTCGCCGCATCTTCATTCTTCAATAATGCCCAGTACCGGTCTCCGATCGACCAGTGCCACCATTCCGGTTCGTAATTGACAAATCCCATCCGCGATAGAGCTCTGCTCAGAATACGCCTGTTTTCCCTTGCTTCATCAGAAATGTTATCCGAGTGGAAATAAGTCGCGTTATCCGTCTCACCGGGAGTCGCATTAAACTCAGTTCCCATATCCGATTCAATTCCCTTATCGTTTATGAGCGTGATATCTATAGCGGCTCCCGTCGGATGAGGGGCGTATTCCGGCGGAGCGACGTATTTGCATGTTTCCAGATAGATTTCCTCTTCCGGTAAATCACCATAGTGCTTTCTGTTGTATTCCAGAACAGAATTGAATGAATCCTTCTGCTGCTGTAAAGGTCTGTAGGCTTCTTTTATATAGAAATTGATTCCTTCAGGCAGTAAGAGAGCTGCTTCAAGAAGCTTTATGGCTATAGTTTCTCTTGCGTAACTGAAATATTCACTTTTACTGGCAATCTGAGACATTGATAAATCGACTTTTATTCTCTTGTTTATCTCAGTCAGATTGCAGAAAGGTTCTTTACTGTTCCTTACGGGTATCTTTATCACTTCAATATCATTAATTAAAAACACTAAAATCTCCGGGCTATTAATAGTATAATATTAAACTGAATAATCCTGTATGTAAAGATGATAACCATTTTAATGATCATTAAGGATAAAATCATATCTATGGTTTATGATTTAAGTAAGTCAGAAATATCTATGGGGAAATTATGAGACCGAAGTTTATTAAATCCTTTCTCGATGAACTGTTATTGTATTCGGGGCAGTTCGCGCTTTTCTATATCATAATGCAATTGATTATTCAGAAAGGGCAGTTTCTTTTAAATGTAGGACATATGAGTCTGGTCGTCAGTCTGCTGATCCAGACCTTTCTTCTTTCCTTCAGAGCTGAACAGTCGAGGAAAGAAATCCCTTTTTTGTTTATAGTTCCCCTGCTTTACAGTCTTTTCGAATTATCAGAAGGTACAGCTTATCTTCTCAATACGGCTCATATAGGCTTCTGGTTCTTTGCCTTGATTTTTTCCATTCTCAGGTTTATCAAGTTTTCGGGAAGCGGGAGAACCAATAGATCCGTTGAGTTCAGTTATATTTTTCTCAATGTATTTATTTTTCTTTTTCTTTACTTTTATTTCGATACTTGGAAAGAAATCCAGAATTCTGATCAATTGACGATTGTCAACATCTGGAGTCATCTCACTTCCTTCCTTATCGATCCCACCCATTGGTACATCATATTCGGAGGTGCGCTGCTCGCTTTGATCATCGGTATTGGCCGTTATGAGAATTTCCGGCTGAATGAAAAGATAATTCAGCTTTTCGGGAAGTATGTTGATGAGAACGTAAGAGATACGATTCTCGAGAAAGGGGAGTATACATCAACTAAAAAGTATCTCTGCGTGCTTTTCTCCGATATTAAGAATTTCACCGCATACAGCGAAAAGAACGATGCCGAGACGGTATCTAAAATGCTTAATATCTACTTTGAATACTGGGATCGGATCGTTTCGGCCCACAACGGAACTATAGATAAATATATCGGCGATGCCATTATGGTCATATTCGGCCTGGAAAAAAAACACAATGCCTGTGAAGACGCTATTTCCTGCGCTCTGGAAGTCTGTGAATCGGAAAATATCCTTAAAGGGCTTTTGGAGGAAAGCGGGCTTCCCGTTCCGGAAGGATTCGGAGTGGGGTGCCATTACGGTGAGTTGATAGTCGGAGATATCGGAAGCACAAACCGCAAAAACTTCACGGTCATCGGCGATACAGTCAATGTCGCCTCTCGCCTCGAATCTCTGAGCAGAAAGACAAAACACAAGATTATTATTTCCATGGAAACTTTTTCACAATTAAACGGAGAACTGCAGCGCCTTTTTGAGAAAATCGGATCCATACAGTTAAAAGGGAAGAGTTCGCAGACGACAGTCTGGGGGGAGAAGATAATCTAGCTTTTCAAGAGGCTGCTTAATGATCCGGTTTTTCGTAATTCATATATTTTCAGGATCGATAGACAAATTCCGGTAATTGAGATCCTCTCTCAATGTAAACCCGAGAGATTCCCAGAAACCGTTCCCTCTTAAATTATCTTTGTAGACAACAAGAGCTACCTTTCTGATTCCCTCCTTCCTGAGCGAAGTCAATGCCCGATCAACAAGCGCTTTTCCAATACCCTGCCGCCGGAAGTCTCTGTGAACGGCAGCATGATAGATATATCCCCGCCTGCCGTCGTGTCCTGTTAAAATAACGCCGACCAGCTTTTTTCCTTCTCTGCAGATGAAGTTCGTTTCCGGATTTCTCTTAAGAAAAAAATCTATTCCCTTTCTGGAATCGTCGAGAGATCTCAGGCCCATGCCTTGTGTTTCGGACCAGAGCTTGAAAGCATCATCGTAATCGGCAATTGTCATTAAAGATATGTTTATATTGAACTCCTTATCGTCCCATCAATGTAATCATGATATTATTAATTCCGATAGTCGATTTTTTGTTTATTAAATCCATTTTTTTCCAATAAAAAAGATGACTGCCCATTGGCTGGTGATTTACACATGCTCTGTCGGGATGGATTCGTATGATGCGAGTTTGCGTTTTTTATATTCTTTAAAGGTCTCATTGTATATGTCCACAGGCCGGCAGGTGTATTTGTAGAGGTTTTCATCATGTCTAAACCAGTCATAGAGGATTTTTATGTCATCGGGAGCTATCGGTTTCAGTTGTATCATTTTTTCCAACAAGTCATATTTTAAACAGTGTATATTGCTTCTTCTGCTATATCAAGAAAGAATGTGGATATAAAACAAGCAGGGCTCTGAATCCGGCTTTCAATATTCGCATATAGGCTGTCCGGAAGGGCGGCCGGAAATTTCAAATCTTAACTATCCGTTATATTGTGGAACAGTTGTATTAATAGAGTTATAGTATTTCTTATGAAAGCTATAATCAGTACAAAAGCAGGTTCTCCCGACGTTCTTGAACTAAGGGAAATACCTATACCAATACCGAAAGATAATGAAATTCTTGTAAAAGTCCATTGTGCCTCTGTCACTGCAGGAGATGCCGCGCTGCGCCGGTTCAACAGGGCCGTACTGTCTGTCGTCGGCCTTCTCGCGGGATTCAAACCCATGATAATTCCCGGAGTGGAATTTTCCGGAGTCATTGAGGCGACCGGGATGAGGGTTAAATCTTTTCAGCCGGGAGATGAAGTGCGGGGAACCACAACCGGACTGAGCAAAGGGGCCAATGCGGAATATGTCTGTGTTCCCGAAACTTCGAGACATGGTGTTCTTATCAGAAAATCCCCCCATGTCACTCACCGCGAAGCGGCCGCCGCTACGGTCGGCCCTATGACCGCCGTTCAGCTTCTGAAAAAAGCGGGACTGAAACCCGGTGAAATGACACTGGTCTATGGCGCATCTGGCTCGGTCGGAAGCGCTGCGCTTCATATCGCCGCGCATTACGGTGGAGCGGTCGACGGAGTCTGCAGCGGAACCAATATCGAGCTTGTTCAGTCTCTCGGCGCTGAAATCGTATATGATTACAAAACTGTCGATTTTATATCTTCGGGAAAGAAATACGATGTGATTTTTGATGCTGTGGGGAAACTGAAAAAAACCGATGCATTAAAAGCTCTTAAAGAAAAGGGCCGCTTCGTATCGGTAAAATCGATGACTAAAGAAGTAAAAGAAGAACTGGAGTTTATACAGGATCTGCAGGTTAAAGGAAAACTAAAACCGTTTATTGATAAAAGCTACCCGCTGGAAGAGGTGAAAGACGCGCATATTCTGGTGGATTCCGGGCGGAAGCGTGGGAATATCGTTATTAGCATCAGCGGAGAATAGCGGTTGCAGAATAATTAAGCTTCCTTTTATCCCGATATCTTACCGGTAATCTCGTCGGGGATGATTCTATACACTATTGTCCGGTCTACAGCGGAGGTTGGAAAATCCCAGGAACTTAAATCTGTATGCTGTTTCATAATGATTTGAAGCCCTTGTGTTTTTTCCTCTCTGCCGGAAATAATCTCAATGATTCCCTTGCAAATTACCGAACGGAATCCCGTTCCGAAACTGCAGGCTTTCTCCGATGTTTTTATCTCGATAGAATCGGAAACTTCCAGACAGACATTTTGATTCTTCCTGATAAGGTCGAGCTTTTTCCCTTCTGTCGCGGAATGGAGATAAATTGTTTTCCCGTGGAGACCGTAGTTCATGGGAACGATGTATGGCTTATCCCCATCGACAAGTGCGACATGACAGATTCTGTTGGATTGAAGAATCTCCGCTATTAAATTATCATCGGTGATTTCTTTTTCATTTCTTCTCATTATGTCATATATATAAACAGAGAAATGGTTGTTATGTATATGTCTACTTATAAAAAAAAGCCGGTTTTACCGGCTTTTTCTGGAATCTGATTCCTATTAATATCTGTCGTTGTATCTGGGTCTTTCAGTTCTTTCTCTTGCTGCGTTTACAACAAGTTTCCTGTCCATCCATACGGATTCATTAAGTTCTCTGATGGCTTCATCTGCAGCGGACTGCTCTTCCATCTCGATAAAACCGAAACCTTTTGATCTGTTTGTTTCTCTGTCTGTAATAATTTTAGCACTGAGAACATTTCCGAACTGAGCGAAAAGATTCCCGAGGTCATCTTCAATCACTTTGAAACTCATATTACCAACATATAATTTTGTAGCCATAACTACTCCTTGACCGGTCTATCCGGCGATTTATTTTGTTTAGAAACCGAAGTATGCCTTAGACCGTATATGATGATTAGTAATTGGAACAATTAGAAATGATTAAAATACAGGAAAAATAATACTTAACTTTAATAAACTGAATGTAATATACATAATAGTGGATATTAAATCAAGATGGATAATGCTGTTTGACTGAAAGTTCGCCATTCAGAATAAATTCCTCCGGAGTTTATACCTCCGGTCATCAGCAATTTCATTTCCCTTTCCGGAAAATCGCTGTTGATGAATTGACTGGATATTATCAAGCCTGATGGTGTTTCGAACCCTGTCCTATTGCATAATCGGCATAGGGAAGAGGCTGTAGAGGTAGAAGAGTTCTTATTTCAACTCAATAACGGCTTTGAAAAAAGACAATGATCTTCAGAGAGCCCATAAAAAGGCTGAAAATTGAAATTGGTATCAGTATCAGGCCGGCACTCCAGGCTCCATTTGTAATACCCAGGGTCATCCATATGGCAAATGAAAGAATAGAGATTATTATTGGAATCAAACCCAGTCGAAGATCCTTTCTTCTTTCGGCGTTCAACCGGTCTTTCCAATCATTGTTAAGCTCAAATTTATTCAATATGCCCCTCCTGATGCGGTGTTTATGGTTTCAATATTAAACAATTTGATTAAAAAGTATATAGGGATATTTCCTATATGCGGGGAGGGATCATATCTGTCTTTGTATAATCTGCAAAAATAACACCTCCCGGTGAAATTGGGCTCTCTTGAATATCATATTATCCTTTGGATCCCTATGTCCTGTTAGCTCCCCTTTATCAAAAGCCGGTATATCTGATATAAAAAGATCATGAATATCCAGATCATAGGCACGAAAAAGTGTTCCGATACAAAAAAAGCAATGAGATTTTTCAAAGAGCGCAACGTCAGCTACCACTTTCTCGATTTGGGAGAAAAGCCCCTCAGCAGAGGAGAGCTTATTAAAATAGCCCAGAAACTGGGTGGGGATAATCTTATCGATACCCAGTCCAAAGCCTATAAGGACAAAGGTCTCGCCTGGATGGATTATGATGCTGTCGAGGAGGTTATGGAAAACAATCTCCTTCTTAAAACACCTGTTGTCAGAAACGGCAACGAAGTAACAGCCGGGATAGATCAGAAAACATGGACACTCTGGATTAAAGAGGGTAAATGATTGTTCCGTTATGCTGTACTGGGAAGCGGATCAAGCGCCAATTCCTATATTTTCGAATACGGTAATTTCTCATTTATCCTGGACAACGGATTCTCCTCGAGAGAGATCCTGCGGAGAATGGAAAAGCTTTCTTTCAATCCCGATCATCTGGAATTCATTTTTCTCAGTCATATACATTCCGACCATCTGAAAGGCGTTGAATCCCTTTGCTTCGAACTCGATCTGCCGGTTGTCATTCACGAGAACCTGGATCTCGATAAGTATACGAAAGGGGAAATCAACAGGAAGCTTTCTGTTACACCCGGACGTGAATACACTTTCAGGTATCTCAGTTTCATCCCTTTTGAAACCCACCACGATGCGCCTTCTTCCCTAGGTTTCTATTTCCGACTGGGAGATATATCCTTTACAGTCATTACCGATACGGGCAAATACGATCCCTCAATGATTGCCTATGCCGAGAAATCTCATATCCTCTTTCTGGAATCCAATTATTCCGAAGAGATGCTTATGACTGGCAAATATCCCCCTTATCTCAAAGAGAGAATCCGTTCCGATAAAGGGCATTTATCAAATTTTCAGGCGGCTGATTTTCTCAAAGAGGTAACCGGTTCAGAACGTTGCATGATCGAGCAGATTTATTTATGTCACCTGTCTAAAAACAATAATTCAGTTGAAAAAGTTCTCAGTGAGATAGGTAAGAACTGCAGCAATAATATACCGCTGCGGGTTTGCGATAGAGGAGAGTCGGTTTCGGGCATTCCCCTTCAGGCCAGAAGGTCGACTCTGGTTCCAGGCGGGTCTTCCTCTCTGTCCTCATATTCGGAAATTTCCGCTTTCTGAGCGGCCACCTCTTCTTCTTTTAAACGGATATCATCAAGAATCGCCTGTTCTCTTTGGCGGTGGTACTCCTCGGATTTCCTCATTTCTTCTTCGGCGGTAATTTCAGAAACCAGGCGCTGTTCATCCGACAGCTCTTTTTCTTCCCTGGTTCTCAGATCTGCTTCCATCGCTCTTTGTATTTCTGCTGCGGATTGTTCCCTCTCTTCTGCTTCAATCTGTTCAACAGCTTTTTCATAACCTTCCGATGTATGGATAAAGTAGCTGTTGTACTCGTCATAACGGGGAGGAACAGACCGGATGCCGTAATCTTCGGACATAGTTCTATCCTCCATTCTCTTCTATTAATATACTAATAAAGGAGGATTTAATCAAAAAACGGCAGATGTCAGCTTTTCAGGAGTTTGTCTATTTTATCCGCCAGGTCTGCGGGGCTGAATGGTTTTTCTATATAGGCGGAGGCTCCCGCTTCGAGAGCGTTTATTTTGTCTTTGTCTTTTCCTTTTGCCGAAAGGATAATAATTTTACTGTTTTTGCTTAATTCGTCGGCTTTGATCTGCTGTGTCGCTTCCAGACCGTTTATGCGACCGGGCATCATGATATCCATGATAATGATTTCCGGCTGTTCTTCCCTTGCCATTCTGACGGCTGTCCGGCCGTTCTCAGCAAAGTGGATTTCCCTGTTTTCGCCCTCCAGAGTATCTTTCAGCAGTTCTCTGATTTCAAAGTGATCGTCAGCTATAAGGATTTTTTTCATTATTGTTCCAGAAGCTCCCCAATGCAGTCCACAAAGTCTTTATGGTAGAAGGGCTTTGACATGGTCCGGTCGACACCGAAGTTTTCCGCCAGAGTGAGATAATTGGTGGACCCTATCCGCCCGCCTCCTGAAATAGCCAGAATTTTAGCTTTTGGATTTTTCGCTTTAATCTGAACGATGGTCTCTATGCCTTCCTGATTGGGCATAATTATATCGGTAATGATAAGATCGAAGGTTTCTTCTTCGAGCTTTTTCAGGCCGACCATACCGTCTTCAGCCAGGACGACCGAATGTCCCTCGCCTTCCAGCATAATATTAATCAGTTCCCTGATGTGTTCATCATCATCAATTACAAGGATGTGCGACATATAATCTCCATATACTATATTCTTTAGAAAATAACAGTAAAAATCAAATTATCAGTTAACAAATGATGCAATTTTCCTGAAAAGTTTGTCTTCGTCAAAATCTTCTTTTCTGAAAATCACTCCTCCCGCCATTTGTCTATGCCCACCGCCCGTACCGATTTTCCGGACTGTTTTTTTCATTAGATCCGCAGCGTTGATATCCGATGTCCCGTTCCGGAAGGATATGTTGATCGAGTCGCCGTTTTCCGCGAACAGCGCTGTGAACCGCACTTCATCGATAGAAAGGAGAAAATCCCCCAGGATTCCAAGCAGATTCTGGTTACAGGGATCTTTGAGCTTACAGAAAGCCAGCCGTCCCTTCATGGTCATGTTGTTTATCACATAATTGAAGAATCTGAGATCTTCAAGGGTTATATTATTGAGGACCATTGTACTCATCCAGTCATAATCTGCTGTCTTGTATAATTCGCCATAAGCCGCCGCGTCCAGGTGGCTGACGCCTCTGGTAAGAGAATCGGTATCGCGGAAAAGACCTGTCAGAAGAACAGTCGCGGCTGTCTCGGGAACCGGTATTTCAAGTTTCATATAGTATGATGTGATGATAGAAGCGCAGGCACCCACTTCCGGCCTTATATCCACAAGTCCGACACCTTCCGGTTCCCTTACAGGATGGTGATCAATAACAGCTATCTCCTCGCCGGTCAGATCCGTAACGTTGGTGTTCCATTTACACCCGTCCACAATGATGATTTTATCTTCCGGCTTTAAATCATAGTCGGAGCATTTGCGGATATCTATGGACATCTCGTTGATCATATTGATCAGAGCCGCCCTCTGTATCATTCCATCATATATGAGACGCGTCTCGATTCCTTTCAAGCGGAGCAATTGCTGAAGTCCGTATGCGGAGGCAACCGCATCGGGGTCGGGAAAGTTGTGGGTCTGAATGTAGATGTTGTCGTTCAATCCTTTCAGTTTTTCAAGAAGCTTATCAATCAATTGCCGAACCTCTCTAAACAATATATCCGCGATCGGGGGAAAAAAGTAGAACTTATAATAAAAAAAAAGATATACTGCCCCGGGAGTTGCCAATTGAAACCTATACAGTGGTTTCCCGGTCATATGAGCAAGACCAGGAGACTGATAAAAGAAAATCTGAAAAAAGTCGATGTCGTTGTGGAAATTCTCGATGCCAGAGCTCCGGAATCGAGCCGGAATCCCATAATCGACGAATTAACAGGCGATAAGCCGAGATTGGTTGTTCTCAATAAATCCGATCTGGCCGATCCGATAGTAACTGGCCAGTGGATGGATTATTTCGCCAGTCCCGAACAACACAGACTTCCAGTCGAGGTTTCATCTAAAAGCGGACAGAATCTCGGCTCAATTGCCAAGGGGTGCCGGACTCTCTGCGAAGGGGCTAAATGGCTGAGCCGTCGACCTGTGCGGGCTATGATTGTCGGTATTCCCAACGTGGGGAAATCCACAGTTATCAATGCGCTGGCCGGTAGAAAAAAAGCGGCCGTGGGAAATAAGCCGGGCCTTACCAGAGATATGCAAAGGCTGGAGGTTTCTCCGAACCTTCAGATTTACGATACGCCTGGAATTCTCTGGCCGAAGTTTGAGGACCAGGCCATCGGATACAAACTGGCTTTGCTCGGTTCCATCAAAGATACAATCCTCGTTCTCGATGAAATTACGACCAAAGGTCTCGAATATATGGCGGTTCATTATCCCGACAGGATAAAGGACAGGTATTCTCTGGAAACACTGCCCGACGATACGATGGAATTGATCGAAGAAATCGGGAGAAGAAGGGGATGTCTTATGTCCGGAGGCGTTATTGATTATGAGAAGGCGATAAATCTCTTTCTGCTCGATCTGCGTCAGGGAAAACTCGGGCGCTTCTCTCTTGAAACGCCCGGTGAAGAAAGGAGTTTTTTCTCAGAAACTATTCGGGAAGAGCAATAAGCTTCCATTCGCCGTCGATCATCTCTACCATAAAGACCAGAATCTCATTCTGCAGAACTGCTTCTTTTCCCTCCCGAACAGCAGAGCCGTGAAAAAGCCACGTGTGTCTGTCGGGAGTCCAGCCGCGGTTGCCATCGAGCCATTGGGGAAACATATCGGCATATTCTTCATAACTGTAAATTTTAGCTTCATAGTTTTCCCTGTAATCGGAAAAACTGAATCCCTCATACTGACGGGCAGGAGGGGGCACTCTGTATTTTGAGCCGCCTTCGCCTGTGGCGAGAGAATAGACTTTATCGCTGATGCTGTCATAGAAAGCCGGAAGATCGCCCATCAGACTGTCATTAATAAAATTCAGGGCAAAACGGAGAGCCTGATCTTCATCGGGTTCCTTTCTTTCAAGCACGCGGTTTTTTTCACCCGCCTCCTGCCTTACGGCGCGGATTTCAGGTATGACCGCCGTTGAAGCCATCTGCACAAGAGACTGTATGGATTCTTCCGCTTCTATCTCTCTGATATCCCAGGCTTCCAGTTCGATCTTATATATGATGCCCGGTGTGGAAACGCCGGGAGGTGCAATCAGTCTTACGCTTGAAACGCCCTGGTCTCCCAAAAGGGGATGGCGTCCTTCAAAATCCGTCTGGAACCAGTTGCTGTAATTCTCTTTCCAGCCGGTCCGGCCTTCCGACCAGGGAAGAGTGAAAAGTGGGGCTTTTGAGCTGTCCGTTCTCAGTTTTATCTGAATGGTGCTCTGACCGGCAACTGTTTCATCGGAATAAGTCGTGCGGACGCGCCATTTTCTAATTACACCTTCATCGGGTATTTCCAGATTGTTTATTTCCTCTGTATTTATCTGTCCGAGATCTATCCAGCTTCTGTCGCTGTCGATGCTCAGGGGGACATCACTCTCTCCACCGTAGAGTAGGGTCGAGAAAACAAGCTTCTCTTCGCGTTCGTCTCCGCCGTAGAGAAAGAGGGGTAAATACAACAAACCGATAAGTAAAACAAGGTGAATTTTCTTCATAAATACTTCTCCAGTTTACTTATCGGCTGTTTAGGAAAGGGCATTAGAATTTTTCTATGAACTTATGCTGTTTCTTCATCTCCCCGGGCCATGAGAATTTTACCGGTTCTGACGATCTCCAGAACATTATAAGATTCGAACATCTTTCTCACCGCATCGATTTTGGATGATTTTCCCGTTACCTGGAAGGTCATGGTGGAATCGCTTATGTCCACATTCCGGCACTTGAAAGCATCGGCGATCTGCAGAATGGCTGTGCGGTTGTTGTCGTTGCATTCAACTTTGATAAGGGCCAGCTCTTTCTGAATGACATCGGTGTCCGAATAGTCTTTGGCGTGCACAACATCTATCAGCTTATTCAGCTGGTTGAGCATGAGCTGAAGGGTTTTGGTGTCTCCCGTCGCCACAATATTCATACGCGAATACAGCGGATCCTTAGATTCGGAAACGACCAGACTGTCGATGTTGAAACCCCTTCTGGCAAAAACCAGAGCTATTCTGATCAATGCTCCCGGTCTGTTACAGACAAGAAGACTTATGGTGTGTTGTGAATTTTTCATCAGGTGCTACCCTCCGGTTTATCCAGTTTGTATTTAGGCGGTTCCAGGAGCATATTATCAAGTGTGGCGCCGGCGGGAACCATGGGGAATACATCGTCCTGCTGAGCCACCTCCGCATCGATGATACAGGGGCCGTCGTTGTACTCCATCGCCGCCGTGAGAACTTTCTTCACATCGGCGCTTCGTTTCAGTCTGAATCCCTTGCATCCGTAAGCGGAGGCCAGTCTGACAAAATCGGGATTTCCGACCAGGTCCACTCCTGAAAGGCGGTTCTCGTAGAACATGCTCTGCCATTGGCGAACCATGCCCAGGTAGTTGTTGTTAATAAGGAGGATCTTGATCGGCAGCTTGAGGTTAAAAGCAGTCGCAAGTTCACAGAGTGTCATCTGGAAGCCCCCGTCTCCGACTACGGCAACAACAGTCCTGCTCCTGTCGGCAAGAGCCGCTCCGATCGCCGAGGGAAATCCGAATCCCATCGTTCCTGCGCCGCCGGAGGAGATCCAGTGATTCGGTTTTTCCGTAAGGCAGAACTGGGCCGCCCACATCTGGTGCTGACCAACATCGGTGGTGATTATGGCGTCAGGGCCGGCAAGCTGCGCCATTTCCTCGATTACATGCTGAGCTTTCAGCTTGCCTTCCTTCTTGTATTTAAGAGGGTAGTCCCGTTTCCACCGCGCAACCTGCTTGAGCCATTTTTCCGTATCGGCCGGTTTGAGCAGGCTGTACATTTTATCGAGAACTTTTCTGGCGTCTCCGATAATGGCGCAGTCGACCTGGATGCTTTTATTTATTTCGGCGGGATCGATGTCTATATGGATTTTCAGCGCGTCAGGACAGAATTTATCGGGGTTGCCCGCTATTCTGTCATCCCATCGCGCTCCGACTGAAATGATCAGGTCGGCGTTTATCAGAGCTTTATTGGCGTAGGCTGATCCGTGCATACCCGGCATACCCAGGTGAAGTTCGTGGGTTTCGGGAAAAATACCTTTTCCCAGGAGCGTGTTGACTACGGGAATCTGCATTTTTTTGACGATTTCCGCTATTTCTTTGGAGGCTCCGGAGATTATGGCTCCGTGACCGAGCAGAAAAACCGGTTTTGTGGAGCGGGAGATCATAGCCGCCGCCTGGGCGATGTCTTCGGGGTTCGGTTCCGGATCATTGTTATATCCGGGAATTGAGAAAGATGAATCGACATTTTCATCAATTATGGAACTGGAAACATCTTTCGGCAGGTCGATAATGACCGGACCGGGCCGTCCCGTACTGGCTATGTGAAAAGCTTCCTTGGTAATCCGAGGCAGATCCTGGGGATTCTTTACCAGATAGGAATGCTTGACCAGAGGAAAGGTTATTCCCGAAATATCTGCTTCCTGAAATGTGTCCAGACCCAGATTGCCCGTAGTCTGCTGTCCGCAGATGACGACAATGGGCACGGAGTCCATATGGGCCGTAAGAAGACCTGTTATTGTATTGGTAGCTCCGGGGCCTGAAGTGACCAGCACGACGCCCGGTTTGCCGGAAGCTCTTGCGTATCCGTCGGCCATGTGGGCGGCACCCTGCTCATGACGGGTCAGGACCAGTTCTATGGGAGACTGTACAAGAGCATCGAACATGGGAATGGCAGCTCCGCCTGGAAGCCCGAAGATATAATCTACACCCTGCTGGTGAATTATATCAATCATGACGTCGGCTGCTGTCCGTTCAGTATTACTCATGATTCCCTCCGAAAAATGTTTGATATTCTCCTACTATAGAGATGGCAAAAGGGAAAGTCAAACTAAATTGTCCGAAAATGATGCAAAAAAAAGAATAAAAAGTGAAACTTGCAAAAAAAATGGTTAAAAATGGGGGAGAGTGAGTGTGTGGTTTGAAGAAACATAAGAAAAATATATTCAAAAATGTTCTTCACAATAGAAATGTTTTGAAAAATCCCAAAAAAAAGGTTAATGCTCAATCCGCATTAACCCCTGTGACCTGTGGTTTGAAATCAGTTTATTATCGAGTCAATAATCCGCGCATGCTCCGTTGAACCGATTATATCCATTATCTGATCCGATCCGATTGATTTCTGATCGAGAATGCCTCTTTTCACTTTGACTCTGAGAATACGTCTGACCGATTCATTGATTCTCTCTTCCGTCAGCACTCCGTCTTCCAGGGCTTTGCGAATGCCCTGGACGGCATCGCTTAAACTTGCGGGCATAAGGATAATATCCGCACCGGCTTTAATGGCATTGACGGCCGCCTCGTCGGCGGACCAGTAGTTTTTTACAGCGCCCATATCCATGGCGTCAGTTATTATAATACCCTTAAAGCCCATCTCATTTCTTAGAATTCCCTGGAGAATCAGAGGAGACATGGTAGCCGGCAAATCATTTCCCGTAACAAGGGGCATTTTTATATGGGCCGTCATAACCGCATCGGCTCCCGCTTCGATACCCATCCGGAAGGGGACGAACTCCACTTTCTCCAGCCTCTGAAGATCGTGTAGTATGGTCACATCGCCCTTATGGGAATCGGAACTCGTGTCGCCATGACCCGGAAAATGTTTGAGAACGGATATGATATTTTCATCCGCCATGGTCCGGACGACTTCAGCAACCATTCTGCCGGCTTGTAAGGGGTCGCTTGAATAGGTTCTGTCCCCGATTACGGGGTTCCGGGCGTTGGTATTGACATCAGCCACGGGGGCCATATTCATATTGAAGCCGAATGCCTTGAGCTCCCGGGAGATGACCTGTGAAGACAACCTGGCATATTCCCGGTTGCCTGTCCGTCCGATAACCGCTGCCTGTGGAATTTTTGTCACCGACATGCGGTCAGTATTCCCGAGGCGGGCGACTTTGCCGCCTTCTTCGTCTACGGCAATGAAAAGGGGAATAGAGCTCAGTTCCTGAGTTCCTCTGATCAGATCTCTGGTTTGGACGGGATCGGCAAAGTTTATAGTAAAGAGGATAATACCGCCCGGTTTGTATTGTTCGATTATATTCTTCATATAATCGTCAGCAAATAACATCCTGTTTCCCGAATAGCTGTTTCTGACGGAAATCAGGAAAAGCTGTCCTATTTTTTCCTCAATCGTTAGAGATTCCATTATGGAATCGATACGCCTCTCGGTTTTTTCCTTTTCAGTAATAGGTTTTTCTCTTGGTTTTTGCTCTAAAACAGGCTTTGTTTCTATGGGAAGATTCGAATTTGTGTCAGTTTTAATGTCGGGGTTGGTTGCACAACCTGCAAATAAGATTAAAATAAGAAGAAATCGGGGTATTATGCCGTTTCTCAATGAGTTCAATTCAGAACGCTCCAATGTTTCGGTGGTATGCTTTGTGTAAGGAATCATAATGGATAAACTCAATAATGTTAATATATCGGAAGTTCAAAAACTCATCTCCCCCAGACAGCTGAAGGATCTGCATCCCGCATCGGAAGATATGGCGGAACACATTCACAGGAGTCGCAGGGAAATCTCCCGTATCCTTTCGGGTGAAGATGACCGCCTGCTGGCGATCGTCGGGCCCTGTTCCATCCACGATACCTCCGCCGCCATGGAATATGCGGAGAAGCTGAATGTGCTTAAAAAGAAATACGCTGATAAAATTTATATTATGATGCGGGTCTATTTCGAAAAACCGCGTACGACCATTGGTTGGAGAGGTCTTATCGTCGACCCCCATCTCGACGGTACCTACCAGATCGGTGAAGGTCTGAAGGAGGCGAGAAGTCTGCTTCTCAAGATAAACTCGATCGGACTGGCCGCAGCTTCGGAAATGCTCGATCCCATTGTCGCCCAGTATCTCGCCGATCTTATCTCCTGGGCGGCGATCGGAGCCCGCACGACCGAGTCTCAGACCCACCGCGAGATGACAAGCGGTCTATCCATGCCCGTCGGGTTCAAAAACGGTACCGACGGATCGATTCAGACAGCCGTTGACGGTATGAAATCGAGCCGTTATCCCCACAGCTTTATCGGAATTGACCAGTCGGGAGATACCTGCATATTCACGACAAAAGGAAACAGCGACAGCCACCTGATTCTCAGAGGGGGCAGACGAGGCCCCAATTACTATGAGGAATCGGTCGAGGAAGCGGAGCGCATCATGAAAGCCGCCGAGCTGAAACCGGCTATTGTCGTCGACTGCAGCCACTCCAATTCCGGAAAGAAACATATTCGTCAGGAACGCGTTCTGAGAGATATCGTCGAACAGAGATTGAGAGGTAAAAAATCGATTCGCGGTTTTATGCTGGAAAGCAATCTCTTTGAAGGCAACCAGAAAATCTCTGAAAATCTCTGCGATTTGAAATACGGCGTCTCCATTACCGATGAGTGTATCGGGTGGAAAGAAACAGAACAGCTTCTCGCTTCTGTCGTTGAAAAGTTGGATTAATCTTTCCCGAATCGCTGTTCAGGCTATGGAAAGTTTTCAGTCTCTTTATTATAACTTATGGTGATTCATAAATTTATAGGGAGTGAGACTGTGGCTGAAGACCATCTGGTTGATGAGGTCATCGATGAGATTTCGAAAATACTGGACGGAAAGGTATCCTCTTCCGGAAAATCAGAATCTTCTCTTATGCTGGACGGCCGGAGTTGTTCCTACCTCTATGCCCTGACCCGCGTTGATCTCAATACGATAATCCTGCACGAAAATATTATAGCCGGTGATAACAGCAGTCACACCTCATTTAACTGGGTTTTTTCCAAAAGCGGACAGTGGACTGTCTCAAACAGCGAAAAAAACGGTTACGCCCTCGATCGCGGTTCTGTGGAAAAGGAACTCGCCGATGCTCTTGGAAGACTGAAAAATCTTGAAAACAAGAAACGGAATGTTCTCGAAATTCCCCTTGGAAGAGTCGAAAAGATTCCCGAAGCGTCCCTGTTCGCCGCGAGAAAACTCAATAATACGGTTCTTCTCATCGCCGCTGCCGTGCTGGTCTGCGGATTTTTTACAGCGCTCATTTTCAACAGTTTCGGATACAGCCGCATATCCCGCATTGTCGACGGCCTCGATTATTCAATCGACACCTCCACAAGCCGTAACAGAGAAGCCCTTACGGAGCTCTCGGGAGTCATTCAGGATGTCCAGGGAGAATTAAGCGCGTTGCAGGCTTCTGTCGCCCAGGAGAAGGAAGCTTTTTATTTCAGTCGGCAGAATACGGCTTCCAATATCCGCCGGATGGCCGATGAACTGCCTAATAAATATTATTCCAGGAAACGGGCCTACGAGTTTATTGCCGTTCAGGTTGAATCCGCTTCCACTTACGGTGATCTTATCTATCAGGTATCCCGGCTTCCCCAGAATGAAGATCAGGCGGAAACGCTGCTGGCGACCGACGCCAATAATGTGAAAACCCTCGTATCCTTCAGGCTGGTGTTTGATAATCTCGTTTATCCCGTAAGACTGGACGGCAGTCAGAATGATGGTTCCAGCTTCATGATTTCAAGCGGATTCATGGAGAAGAGGATAACGCCCATCGGAACCGGCGGAGCCCGTCCCCATTATGCCGTCGATATTATCAATATCAACAATATCATCGATATTACGCCCGACAACGCCATCGTCCGGGCACCTGATAAACCGGGCAGCATCGTCAGCGTGGCTGACGGAATTATCAGAGATATCAGTTACGATTCCGTTTACGGCTGGAATGCCGAGGTCGAACATGTCATGACTGATGAGATTCTCGATCAGTATCCCCGCGCTGTAAAATGGTCCACTTTCTACGCCCATATGGATGAGCCTACGGGATGGAAAGAAGGTGATGAAATAGAGCAGAACGAGAAAATCGGCGATATCGGAGAAGCGGGACGATCGACGGGACCGCACCTTCATTTCGAAATCCGGATCTACAGCCGCTACGGCAGCGAAAGCGGTCCTCTCGGAACATACGATCAGATCAATCCCCTTATTGAAAAAGGCGATATGCTTAAGGAATAGTCTTTTTCAAATCTTCGATTACCAGATAGACGATGGGGCAGATGCTGTAGTTTTTCAGTGTCGGCCCGAGATATTTTGCGATTTTCTGACGGTCTGTATGCGGGTATTCCCTGCAGGCCGTCGGTCTGTCTTCATAAACAATGCAGTAATTATTGCCGGCTATAAAAGGGCAGGGCATTTCCCGGAAAATCATATCCCCCTCTTCATCGACCTGAAGGTACGTGTCGGTAAACTCTCCGGGTTTCATGGAAAGGGATTTGGATAACCTCTTAATATCTCGTTCTTTTATAAGCGGGCCGGTTCCCCGGCAGCAATTCGCGCAATCCAGACAGTCGATCTCACTGCTGTAGCGGATGTGTCTTTCCAGAAAGAGATTATCCAGTTCGGCGGTTTTGATTTTTTTCAGTTTCTTAAAGAATTTTGACGTTTCCTGAGTTTTGGCTGAAGCTCTGTCCAGCATCTGCTTATAGGAATCTCTCACGGCTTTAAGGGGACCGCCACATTGAAAAAACAGCTTCGCCGCCCTGTATGGCAAGCCACTCCGCCAATCTGGTTGACTTTGAGCAGAATCGCGTCGCAATCGCAGTCGAGACGGATCTCTTTTATCTCCTGAAGGTTACCTGATGTGGCGCCTTTCTTCCATAATTCTTTACGGCTCCTGGAATAGTATACCGCGTAACCGCTCTTCAGGGTTTCCTCCCAGGATTCTCTGTTCATATAGGCCTGCATGAGGATCTCTCCTGTTTCGAAATCCTGCGCTATGGCAGGCAGCAGGCCGTCTGCCGGTTTGGAAAAATCTGGTTCTATCATGACTGCAACTCCAGCTTTTCCGCTGGTATGGGGTACCAGCGGTTATCTATTAATTCAAGACCGTAGACTGTAGAGAGCTTTTTTTCAAGACCGCTGTTGAGTTTCAGCGACAGCTCCTTCAGTTCCTCGGGATATTTATCGGTTTTAATGCCGCTTGTCATCAGATTTTCCATTATCAGCTTAGCCGCCAGAAAGCGGTCGTATTTATCAACGGCGAAAATAAGGATATCATCGAGAAGGCCGATGACTTCCCAGGTCACCTGTTCCGCCTGGGAATACAGACCGGCATCTTTGTCCTGATCGCTGAAGCGCATGGGAAGCGATTCGATAATCCAGTCAATATTCTCCATAAGATAATCGAGGTTGAAAAGTCCCGTTGCACAGTTGAACAGAATGGAGTCTCCTTTTTTTTCAGCCTCTACAACAACGTCCTTATCAATAGCCACACCCAGATCGGCACAGTTCAGGTGGCCGTTTTGATCTTTGACGAGTATGCCGCCTTTTACATCAACCGGTGTTTTGAATGAGAAATCGAACCCCGCCTGCTTTCCCGATAGAGCCAGGACGGCCAGACTGACCGGATCGGGAGTGTAGCCAGAGTTGTCCACGTTTCCGATGGATATAAAGCGGATGCCTTTTGCCCGGAGCCTTGAAAATGTTTCTTTCAGCGTGACAAAGCACTGACCGTGACCGCCGGGAAGGGGGAGAAGATCTCCATTCTCTTTTTCAAAAAGGCTCTTCTTTTTGCCGGACCGGCTGTGGGTGAACGCAGCCAGAAGGGGTTGGACTCCTGTTTCGACGCGGCAGATATTGTTGTTTCTCAGTTCAATCAGGTCGAGCAGGAATGGGCTTTTCTCATATCCTTTATATGTTTCTGAAACAGAGTCGTTATTGAAATGGCTTGTCATCTGAAAAAGAGAGGGAACACCGGCCAGAAGAAGAGAGCGCATTTTCAGTTCAATAAAAGAAGGGCCTGCTGTTCCGTCTCTGTTGATGAATGCCGGGGTAATCCCTTTTGCCTTTCCCGTTGAGATTTCCGCTAAAGTGCGAAACTCAGCTTCGGTCAGTTCGAACAGGGCCCGGTTAAAGGCTCTGTTTTTTTTGGAATCGGCATAGGAAGTCGCCGAACCGCCATTAAGTATTCCGAAGGAATAACAAGACATGAGCCTGCGGCCGATCTGTTCCAGTTCGGCTTTGTTCAATTTGGTCGTGTCCCGATTTTCTCTGATAAAATCGCCGGGGGGTATGCCGTATTTCTCAAGGTTGGCAATCATTGTCGCGGTTTTGTCCTCGTAAGAAGGGGAACCGGTCATATCGATTATCGTTTTATTATCAACAGGAGGAAAAGACTGAGCCAGGACAGGTTTAACATGATCGAAATCTCCCCGGTTGTATCTCTCCAGAATATGCAGCGTCAGATCTTTATCAATAAGGGAATTATTCAGTTTTTCTGTCATAGATCACTCCTTGTTGTGCCCATATGATAACATTAATATTTGAAATTATTGTTTACTTTTTCTCTTGTCAAAAAAGGGGAGAGGGGTTATATTGTCATTGTTGATTTAATAAACAAACATGATGCCGGCTGATTATACCAGTTGAAATGTTAGCAAATCAGCATTGGAAGAGACCTGATTTCATTTGAGGAGCAAGAATGCCCGATAGCAAGCAGTTTCAGAGAATCGTCAACCGCTCTCATGTTTTACAGAAGCTTAGAATCAGCAATGGAATAAGCCGGATCGAGATTTCAAGACAGCTGGGACTGGACAGGTCCACTATAACAAACCTTGTCAATCCTCTTCTGGAGATGTCAATCGTCAAAGTCCTGTCGGAGGGAAACGCTCCTTCCAAGGGCGGTCGCCGGCCTGTTCTTCTGGGAATAAACGAAAATTACGGGTCAATACTGGGGATTGATCTTCAAATCAGCTCCTTTAGTGCGGTTCTGACCAATCTCAACGGAGAGATCCTCAAAGAATGGTCCGGTGATATGAAATTCGCGGGAATGGTTGAAACCATACTCGGTGTATACGAGCAATTGAAAAGTGAAATTGAGCAGGTTCCCGTTCCCCTGATCGGTATAGGTGTCGGAATTCCCGCTATCGTCGATACAGAGAAGGGCTTGATTCATAAGGCGACATCCCTTCATCTCGGCGGTTTTGATTTCAATAGGGAGGCTGAAGGAAAATTCCCGGTTCCCGTCATTATTGATAATGATGCGAACTGCTGCGCCTGGGGACAGCTTGAACGGAACAAAGAGAGAAAACTGGATAATTTTCTCAATATCATCTGGAAGCTCCACCGTCTCGAAGGAGAAGAAGCTCCCGAAGAGATTGAAATCGGTATGGGAATCGTTCTGGGGGGAGAAGTGTATTACGGATCCGGATCAGCTGCCGGTGAGCTGCCCGAGAATCTCTTGTCCCGCCATGCCGCCGATATCTACAGGCAGACCGGATCCGGATGGGAAATAGACAGCCGTGCCCTGACCGTATACCTGGACAGCCTTTTCGGCTTTCTTATCCCGATTTTTCATGTATTTGATCCCGGGGAAATCTTTTTCGGCGGCCACTTTACCAGGTTCCGGGAAGAAGTGGAGAAGCGGATGGCGGAAAGCCCATTCAAAGTGACCTTTCCCCGGACCAATGAGCTTGATACGGCTTACGGAGCCGCTTCCATGTTTGTGGAAAAACTCTTTCAGACCCCCATGCTGAAGGGAGAGAAAGAGGGGGCGGAAATAAAAGAATATGATCTGTTCAGCAAGTTGAAACAGAGTAGATAAGATAAACAGGAGATTGAGTATGATAAAAGGTAATGCTGTCGTCGGGCAGTCGGGAGGACCCACTTCCGTTATCAATTCTTCGCTGGCCGGGGTTATGTCGGCAGTGAAAAATACGGCGAACATAGAAACGCTTTACGGTATGCACTTCGGTATCGAAGGATTTATGAAGGAAGACTTATGGGATCTTTCCGCTCAGAGTGATTCCGTAATCGATGGTTTGAGGCAAACGCCTTCATCAGCTCTGGGCTCTTCCCGCCATAAAGTTCAGGAGAGTGATTTCCCCCGGATTCTCGAAGTCTTTAAAAAATTCAATATCCGCTATTTCTTTCTCATCGGCGGAAACGACACCATGGATACCATCCACAGGGTCGAAGAATATTGCAGCCGGGAAGGCTACGAGCTGTACGGAGTCGGAATACCCAAAACGGTTGATAACGACCTTTACGGAACAGATCACACACCCGGTTTTGCTTCGGCGGCCAGATATAACGCTCTCTCGGTCCAGCAGGCCGGCGCTCTGGCCAGGGATATGAAAAAAGTTGATCAGTTTGTCGTTTACCAGACTATCGGGCGCGATGCGGGATGGCTGGCAGCGGCCACTGTTCTGGCAAAAAAACAGGAAGATGATGCACCGCATTTGATTTACTGTCCTGAAAGAGTTTTCGATGCGGATAAATTTATCGAAGACGCCGGAAAGTGTATCGATAAGTACGGATGGGTTTCCGTTGTCGTGAGCGAAGGTTTGAAATACGCTGATGGAACGCCGGTAAGTGCATCACAGGATGCCGACAAATTCGGCAATACGGAATTCGGCGCCATGGGTGGAGCAAGCGTCGGATTGAATGTTCATAAGTTGCTTTCTAATAAACTCGGGTTGAGAGGGGAGTTCCAGATTACCGAATCCCTGATTATGAGTGCCATCGACAGAGCCATTCCTGAAGATCTGCAGAGAGCTTTCGACTGCGGTGTCAAGGCTGTCGAGCTTGCCGCAGCTGGAACATCGGCGGTTATGGTTACCATCGAAAGAGAGGAGAAGGAAGGAAAAGTTTCTTTTCAATATGGTACCGCTCCTCTGTCAAGTGTTGCCGTCAGGGCCAAGTCCATGCCTGAAGATTATATTAATGAAGAGGGGAACTTCGTTACGGACAAATTTCTCGATTACATCAAACCTCTGATTCCCGAACTGCCGGCCTTTACGCGGCTGGAAGATAAGTTTGCCTGAAGGAGTTGATATGAGCAGATTTAATAAAACTGTTCTGGTCGTGCAGGCCCATCCCGATGACACGGACGCCTGGTGTTCCGGAACTCTCAAGCTGCTGAAAGATAAGGGCTACCGCATAGCTATAGCCACTATGACGGCCGGCGGGTTGGGCGGACTCGATACCGGCGAAGAGGAAACGATGGCTTTGCGAAAAAACGAAGCCGCCCGATCAGCAGAAGTTCTCGGCGCCGAATATTACTGCCTGGATCAACGGGACGGTTATGTCTACGACAACCTGGAGGCCCGCATAAAAACACTGGAGCTGATCAGGAAGGTGAAACCGGGAATCGTCATGAGTCATGTTCCCAATGATTATCACTCTGATCACAGAGCCACAGCTGCCATAGTTGATGTGGCGACCATGCAGGCGACACTGCCTAATGCTCCCTGCAAGGAAGCCCCGCTGGATGTGACCCCCCTGTTCTATCACACGGCGCCTATGACCCTGAAAGGGGCTCTGGGCGAGCCGATGCCGGCTCCTCAGTTTTTCATTGATATCAGCACGGCTGTGGAGACTAAGGAAAAAATGCTGGCCTGCCATCAGTCGCAGATCAGCCTTATGAAGAAAATGTTCAATATGGATAATTTTTTTGAGGAAGCCCTCGACTACAACCGCCAGATCGGAAAGCTCTGTGGTTTTGAATATGCCGAATGCTTCTGGCAGCATCTGGGCGGAGGATTTGAAACCTATCCCCTGATCCAGAACGAATTAAAAGACTATTTAGAGGTTAGCGATGAATTTAAATGAAAAAAAATACAGTCAGTACGCCCTTTGCCGGGAAATGCTGGAAACCGCCGATGTGGTCAGAAACTTTGATCTTTCGAGAATTTCTCCTTTTGCTGAAAAAGTAAAAGGAGCCTCCCGTCTTTTCCTGACGGGAGAGGGGTCCAGCCGTATTTTCCCCGCCAAAAGAGCCATCTATGAAAACCTCCGGAGCGGGAACAATCTCTCTCTCCATACGGACGGATCAACTCAGGCTCTCGAGTACAATCTCAATGAGGTTCCCGTATTCGGGATGTCCAACTCCGGCAGAACAAAGGAGCTGGTCAGGCTTTTCAAGAAACTGAAATCAGAAGATCACAATGGTGGAATTTACGGAATTACAGCTTTTGACAAAACACCTGTTACGGAAATCACCGATCGTTCCTTCGTTCTCGACTGCGGAAGCGAAGATGCCGTCGCGGCGACTAAAAGCGTAGCCGAACAGGCGCTTTTCTATCATGCTCTTCTCGCTGAAATGAATGGAGAAAAATTGACAGGACTCAAAGAAGCCGGCGACGCCGTTGAGAAGGCTTTGACGCTGGAAATCGATCCTGCCATCATAGCAAAAATCGCATCGGCCGGAATGATCTATTTCGCAGGACGGAACAACGGGGTAGCCGAAGAGCTGACGCTTAAAACCAACGAAATCACACGGAAAAAATCCGATTACCTCGAAGGGACCTACGCGGCTCACGGAATCGAGGAAGTCATGAACAAAGAAGACATTCTGATCGTCGTCGACCCCTTTGAAGATGAAGAAGAGAAATTCCGCCAGTGCCTTGCCGACGGCGTAGGGATGAATATCATCGCCATCTCCTCCAGACAGACTTCATTTGATACGGTTATCATTCCCGACGGAGGCGCGTTCCGGAATTACGTGGAGCTTGCTGCGGGGTGGAGTCTTCTCGTCGAGACGGGGATTGCTCTCGGGGTGGATCTGGATAAACCGGTCAGGGCCCGCAAAGTCGGTAACGAGGTCGCAGGCTGATGATATGCCGATGAAAGGCATTTATATTTGAAATAAAGACAGCCGCTCCTGTTTTTTTCCTGTTTTATTAAAGAATCTCATCCTTATGTTTGTATTTCCGGCCGGGCGGGGCCGGATTTTTTTTTGCCCACCGATTTTCTTCCTTTTTCTTTTGTGACGGACGATATACTCTTTTGTGTATGAAAGAAGTTCTGATCGTATATTTTTCAGGGACAGGATGCACGCGGCTTGTTGCTGAGACATTTCATCGATTGCTCGGAAAGAGAGGGATTCAAAGTTCTCTGCGCGAGCTAAGACATGATTCCGGCGACACGTTTTCCGAATATGAACGGCTTGTTATCTGTTTTCCGGTCCATGCCTGTAATGCTCCGGAACCGGAACTGATGAAAAAAGACCGCAGGATGGCTCTGGGCCGGAGTCAGGAGCTATATTCTTGACAGGTCGGATATTGCGGACTGAAATTTTGTCACAGAGGCAGGAGGAGATTTGAGATGGCAGGAAGCGAACTGAGGCAACTGGGGCCGTCAACCTGGGTTTTAGAGGGGCCGACCAATATCGGGTTTATTACACAAAGTGACGGAATTTATCTGGTCGATAGCGGAAATGATAAAGAGTCGGGAAGAAAGATCAATCAGATTCTCAAAGAGAGAAACTGGACGCTTCAGGCAGTTATCAATACCCATTCCAACGCGGACCATATCGGCGGTAACGACTATCTTCAGAGAAACCTCGGCTGCCGTATTTTTTCTTCCCCTCTGGAAAGTGCTTTTACCGAACACCCGCGGTTGGAAGCTGCCTTCCTATGGGGCGGGATGGAGGTGAAGGATCTCCGGAATAAGTTCTTTCTCGCTAAACCCTCCCGTGTCACCGACATTGTCACCGATGGACTAGTCATAGGGGACAACATCGGCTCTTTCCCGATTCCGGGACACTACTTTGATATGATAGGTCTCGAATCTCCCGATAATTGCCTCTTCGTCGCCGATTCGCTTTTCGGAGAGGATATTCTGGAAAAATATAAAATCCCTTTTATTTTCGATGTGAAGGCATACAGGAATTCAATTGAGTTGATAGCAGGAAGACCGGGAGCGTACTTTATTCCATCCCATGGAAATATCGTCGATAACGCCCGGGGCCTGATAGACAGTAACCTCGCAGTTCTGGATAAGTTAGAAGCGGATCTGATGGCTATTCTAGGTGAAAAGAAGAGTTTTGATTACATCCTCAGCGATATCTGCCGGATTAACGGTATCAAATTGAATCACGGTCAGTTCGCACTCGTGGGCAGTACAATCCGGTCTTTCCTCTCATTTCTCTATAATGAAGGGAAAATCAGAACTCAATTCGAAGATAATATTCTCTACTGGCAGGGGATTTGATAGCCCTTCAGTCCTCCGAATCGGGATCGAGGTAGGGTGTCAGCAGAAAGCTCATTTCGTTTTCGGAGATCTGTTCAGCCGTATTGCTGACTTTTTCCTCGGTACTGAGCTGGTTTTGAAGCGTATTCAGATCTCTGGTATGGTTGGCTACCAGTCGCCGGAGTTTCGGGAAGGCCTGCTTCAGGTCGTTTGAGAAGGGGTTGCCGTTCCGGGTCAGGTTTTCCAGGTAGGATATAAAGTATTTTTTCACTTCCAGGACCGAAAGAAGGTGATCCCGCCGGCGGATCAGATGGGGATTCTCCTCGAGCGATCCGTATAGTTTGCTGATCGTGCTTTCAATGAAGTTGATATCTTCCAGTGTTTTTTCAGCGAATATGAAGGAATCAATATTGAGTTTCAGAGCATCGCTTAATATCCTGATATAGGTTTTCAGGTAAAAAATGTCGTTTTCATAGTGTATTTTCTGTTTCATAAGTCCTCTCTTCTTTCATCGGCCTGGAGTTCACGCACCTTGACATCATATGGCTCATATGGTATTTTTTTTCAGCCTCTTTATTCGCCCGGTAGGGGTGAATCACTATAGTCCGTAAGGAGGATTATTAATAAATGAGAACTTATGAATTTGTGAGTATCTTCAACACAAAGGAAGATAACTACGCAGTAGGCCTCAAGGCCGTAAAAGAACTGCTCCAGAAACACGGTGTTGAGATCTCTTCTGAAGAGGATATGAGCGACAGACAGCTCGCCTATCCCGTAAAGAAAGAAGAGAGAGGACACTACCACCTGTTTGTAATCAAAGCAGCGCCTGAAAGTCTCGTAAAGATCGATGAAGATCTCAAGCTGACTCCCAGTGTGCTCAAATATCTCTTCGTAAAACAAGAAAAATAATGCAGCAGACAGGAGGTGAGTGATGGCTGGTGATATTAATCGTGTAATACTTGTAGGGCGTCTCACCAGAGATGCCGAATTGAGTTATACAACTTCGGGTTTTGCTCTGACAAAGTTCAGCGTTGCCATAAACCGCAGAAGAAAGCAGGGAGATCAATGGGTTGATGAGGCCAACTTTTTTGACTGCGTGCTCTGGGGGAAAAGAGGCGAATCGCTGAATCAGTATCTGCAGCGCGGCCAGCAGGTTGCCGTTGAAGGAGAGCTCCGTCAGGAAAGATGGGAACAGGATGGCATGAAGAGGAGCAAAGTCTCCATCGAAGTGACAAACATCCAGCTTCTGGGCGGAAAATCTGAAGGTTCTTCCGGTTCCTACAATAACAATAACAATGGCGGAAGAAATTATCAGTCTCAACCATCTCAACCTAATCAGTCTCAGAATTCCCAGCCCTTTGACACATACAGCGGCGGCGGAAGTTTTGAGGACGACATCCCGTTTTAAGTCGGGAGATTTCTAACAAGGAGTTAATCAATGGCTGACGATATGAAAGATATGGGCCAGGATGGCAGAAAAGATGCCGGCCCGAGAGGCGGAAAAGGCAGAGGCAGAATGTTCTTCAGAAAGAAAGTATGTAAATTCTGCATCAAGAAAGTAGAAGTGGATTACAAAAATCCCGACAGTCTCAGAAGATTCATCACTGAAAGAGGAAAAATCCTCCCCAGAAGAATCACTGGTACCTGTGCAAAGCACCAGAGAATGCTGGCAAGAGAAATCAAAAGATCCAGAACTCTGGCACTTCTGCCTTTCGTTACAAAATAAAAAGCTATGGATAGAAGAGGATGGACAGAGGTATCGCTCGCGGCGGTGCTCTCTCTGATAATGAGTATGACAGGGCTTTTACTGCTCTTCTTTATGCTCCCTCTTCAGGTCATGGCAGTCAGGCGCGGCGAGAAAGGTTTTCTCATTTCCGCGTCGGGGGTCCTCTTCGGGAATCTGATTCTCAAACTGGCCCTCACCCCGGAAGCGGTAACCGCAGGGAGTCTGATAATAGCTGATTTTGCTGTTTTCCTTCTCCTGATCGGCGGTCTTTACGCAGTGAATTTCAAAATGGGATCCTTTTCAAAAGTGTGGGGATTTCTGATTGTCACTGCCACAGCCGGTCTGCTTTCACTTCCGGTTCTGCTCTATCTGGGTTCCGATCCCGCTTTTCTCGCGGTGATGACGGCACAGATCGAGAGCGCACTAGCAATGCTTCAGCAGGCATTCCAGGGAGATGCTGTTGTCGGATCAATTACCGCTGAAGGTATGTTCCGGATTTTCAAGGATTCTTTCCTGAGCAGTTATCTCGCTGTTTATTGCTTTTTTGTGGCGTTGACCTGGCGGCTCGGACTGCGCATCGGCTTGAAGTCGATAGGGCGCGAAAACGAGCAGCCGAAATTACAGGAGTTAAATGTACCGGATAGGCTTGTCTGGTTCCTTTTCATCCCCCTGACACTGGTTCTGCTGCGGATGCTGCTGAACGGAAAGGGTTTTGATATGGATCTGGGTATAGCCGGGTTTGCTGTCAGCAACAGCCTGTACATTGCGGGGGCTCTATACGGATTGCAGGGATTCGGTCTGCTGCAGTTCCTTATGGCCAGGAAACAAGTGAATCCGGGGGTCCGGAGGATGACGGGATGGTTATTACCCCTGTCTCTTCTGATTTTTCCCCTGAATCTGGCAGTCATTTTTCTGCTGCCTGGTCTGGGAGTTTCCGAACTCTGGATAAACTACAGACATAATGATAAGGAGTTGGTCCAATGAAAGTAATATTGAAACAGGATTTATCCAACCTCGGCGAAGAGGGTGACGTAAAAGTCGTTGCTGACGGATACGGAAGAAACTACCTCATTCCCAAAGGGATCGCCGTTCCCTACAATAAGGCTAACGTGGAAATCTTCAACCAGAAGAAAAACGCCATTGAAGCCAGAAAAGAAGCCAAGAGAAAAGATGCTCTGTCCTTTAAAGACAAACTGGCGGGCGAAGAACTGAAATTCGCTATGCCTGTTGGTGAAAAAGGTAAACTCTTCGGAGCCATTACCAGCGCCAACATCGTTGAAGAACTGGCTAAGCTCGGTATTTCAGTTGAAAAGAAAAAAATCGACGTTCCCGATCATTCCATCAAGGTTGTCGGAACATACACTGTTAAAATCAAACTTTACGGTGGTGAAGTCGCTGAACTGAAAGTTGTAGTCGAAGCATCGGAAGTTAAAGCTGAAAAGAAAGAAACACCTGCTGCAAAGCCTGCTGTAGAAACTGAAGCTGAAGCAGAAGCCGAAACAGAAGAAGAAGCCGAAACAGAAGAAGAAGCTGCTGACGAAACAGATGTTGAAGACGAAGAATAATTTCGTTCTTAAGGATTAGATGAATATCTCTTCTTTGAAAGACAAAGTACCGCCCCATAATGACGAAGCCGAAAGAGCCGCATTAGGGGCGGTTTTAATTAATTTTAAACCCGAAGTTCTCGACACGGTACAGCGCCATGTCCGGTCGGAGGACTTTTATAAGACAGCCCATCAAATTATTTTCGCCGCCATTTCAGAACTTTTCAACAAAGGCGAAGCTGTCGACATTCTGACTCTGACAAATGAATTGAGTCACCGCGGCGATCTTGAAAAAGCGGGAGGTCCCGGTTACGTCACCGGTCTGACTTCCGCTGTTCCCACCAGCGCCAATGTGGAGTATTACGCCAAAATTGTCAAAGAGATGAGTATCAGGCGTACGCTCATCGATATTTCCGGAAAAATTACCGTCAACGCCCATAGTGAAACCCGCGAATGCGGAGAGATTGTGGAAGAGGCGGAGAAGTATATTTTTGAAATCAATGACCGGCAGCAGAGTTCCGGGTCTTTTAAAGACGCCCGCGAAGTCATTCAGCAGACCATTACGGCCATTGAAAAGCGGTATCAGACCAAGGACAATTATACCGGTATTCCCGGGGGATTTTCCGCGCTGGACGATATGACTTCCGGATTCCAGAATCAGGAAATGATTATCATCGGAGCCCGTCCTTCGGTGGGTAAAACGGCTTTTGCTCTTTCGCTCGCTTCCAACATCTCCATAGCCCAGGGAATCCCCTGCGGATTTTTCACGCTGGAAATGTCGGCCATGTCTCTCATGCAGAGAATCATCGCCGCGGAAGCCAGAATCAATTCCCAGAGGCTCAGGTCCGGTTTGTTGAGACCGTCGGACTTCAATGCCCTGACCGACGCTGCAGGGCGAATTTATGAAGCGCCTCTATATATTGATGATACGCCGAATATCAGGCTGCTTGAACTCCGGTCTTCAGCCCGGAGAATGAAATCCAAACACGATGTGAAAGTGCTGATCGTCGACTATATCGGTTTGATTTCAACAGAAGACAAGAGCATTCCCCGTCATGAGCAGATGGCGGAGGTCAGCCGTTCTCTTAAATCTCTGGCCAGAGAGCTGGATATACCCATCATTGCCCTGTCACAGGTCGGGCGTCAGTCCGAAGGAAAAGAACCGGGACTGGCCGACCTGAGAGAATCGGGAGCCATCGAGCAGGATGCCGATATGGTTATGTTTCTTCACAGGGACAGAGGCATTTCCGACGAGGGCGAAGGACCTCCGGAAATGATAGAAACCCAGTTGATTGTGGCAAAGCAGAGAAATGGTCCGGTCGGTACGGTCAAACTGGCCTTCATTCCGCATTTTACGAAGTTCGAGACTTTGACATATCAGAACCCTTAAGTTATTCTCATATAAAGAGGTTATTATGGCAATCAGAGATAAATATGATCTGGAAGATCTTAAAAATGAAACAGAGGAGTTTGTTTTTCAGGAATTGGAAAAGCAGCTCGACGCTATCAGTGACGATGATATCTGTAAATGCCAGGACTGCGTTCTTGATATGATCTGTCTCTCCCTGAACCAGCTTCCGACCCATTACCGGGTTTCCTTAATGGGAACGCTTTATGCTAAGGTGGAGTCCCATGAACTGGAAGATCAGATCAGCAAAGTCGTTGCGGATGTCATTATGAAGGTCAGTCAGAACCCCGGACATGCATGATCTTTTGACTTCTGGTTCGGAAGCCGTTTAACAGTTATCTGAAATCACTAAACATTCAAAATAATCTATATATTTAAAAATATATTTATATTCTCGGTTAGCCTGTACTAATATTATATTTGGAAAAGGAAAATTTCCAAAGGATAGTATAATGAAAAGTAAGCTGATCGGATTATTTCTCTTCCTGTTATTTTTCAGCGGACAGATTTTCAGTACCGATTTCAAGTCCATGGTTCTGCTGATTGACAGTTCCTATGACGTTAGGTCTGCTGCACTGGATGTGGAGCAGAGCAGGGGTCAAATTGCCGCCCTCTCTCATCCCGGTGATGTGTTATTCTCTCTCGATCCTTCTGTTAAAGTTCTGACAGTTGATGATGATGACGTTCAGTTCGGCGAAGAGGTTTCTCTGACCGGCTCGGCATCCATTAAGATTCCTGTCGGACTATCAGCTCTTGAGAAAGAAAAACTCGCTTTTACCCAATTTGATTTAAAACGAAAAGAAGAGGCTCTGGAAGCGGCGAGAAAAGCGACGTTCATCTCCCTTTATTCCATGTACCAGGATATCTGGCTTTTACAGAAAGAAGAGGAAATCCTGAAAAGGGAACTGGAAGCGGAAGAGCTATCCTATAAAGCCGCTTCGGAACGTTACGCTCTTGGGAGCATAACGATAAAAGCTCTTCAGGATGCCGGAGACAGTTACGACGAAAAGAATGAAGAAATGCTTCAGAACAGTCTGGAGCAGCGCATTTCATGGTTTAAACTGAAAACCGTTATCGAACTGGAAGAAGAGCCGGTTTCCCTGAGCCGCATTGTTCTGGATATTGGTGAGCTGCCCAAGCCGCCGGATCTGTATGACTGGCTCAATACAAACCATCCTCTTTTAAAAGCGGAACGGGAAAAAATCAGTCAGCTCGAGCAGACTGTCGACAGGCTCGGAAAAGCAGATCTTGATCTCAGCGTCAGAGCGTTTTTCAATTCTGTCAATAATACGGTAACCGCCAGCGTTTCCTATGATTTTATGAACCCGCTCATAACACCCTCTGTCGGATTTCCCATTTACACTTTCGGTGATATTCCTTCATCATCGGGCGGCTCAGCCACATGGAATGTGGGTATGTCTGTCAGCCTTGGACTCGGAACGGGAAAAACCGATAAACTGACTATTGAAGATCTGGAGCTTGAGATTCAAAGAAGCCGGTATCGCCTCGACTATTTAAGTGAAAACGTTAATCTGGTGTTGCGCTCGGCTTATCAGCAACATGTTAAAAACATATCGTCCATGGATGAAGCCCTGCGGAATCTCGATCTATCGGAAAATAACCGGAAAATCGTATCGGCCAGAAAAGAGCTGAACCAGACCTCAGAGCTGGATCTGCTTATGTCGGAAAATGCAATGCAACGAAGTCTCTGGAAGATCGAGGCTGCCAGAATAGCCATGGAAAAATCCTGGCTGAATCTACTGGATAGCGCGTTAAAACTGGACATTGAGTCCCTGAATGTCAGGGAGGCCGAAAATGACTGAAAGGAAAAATTTTCTGGGGCAGATTTCCCGGCTCAGCATAGACCGGTACAGAATCGTCTATCTCTTTATGGCGGTTATGATCGTTCTCGGTTTATATTTCTATTTAATACTGCCCCGCGAGTCCAAACCGGAAGTGGTCTTTCCCAAAATAAAGGTCAATGTCAATTATGCCGGCGCATCTCCCGAGGATGTGGAATCTTTGATAACGAACAAGCTGGAGGCGGCTCTGTCCCAGGTGGAAGATGTCGAATTCCTCACATCCTCTTCCATGGCCGGTCGCTCGGAAATTCAACTCGATTTTTTTCCCGAAGCCGATATCGAAGAGAAGATTAACGAGGTGAACCAGGCTGTTCTATCAGTCAATGATCTTCCCGAAGAGGCGGATCCCCCTTCGGTCAAAGTCTCGACGACGGCGAACCGCGCCTTCATGGTCATCAGCCTCAGCGGAGATATGAGCCCGGCCGATTTGAAGGACGCTGCAGATTCCATTTCGGAAAAGCTGATTTCAGTTAAGGGGATAAACGACATAAAAGTGTCGGGTCTGCAGTCTTCGGAAATCAGTATCGTCGTCGATCCGGCCAGACTGGCCGAATTTAATCTTACTGTCGATACCCTTGTTCAGACCCTCAGGCTTCGTCACAAAGACACTCCGGCAGGCGATGCCGTACTGGACGGAACCCACTATTTTGTCAGGGTTCTCGCCTCCTATTCCCGTATTGATGAAATAAGCCGTACCCTCATACCTCTGTCCGGTGGCGGCACGGTATTTCTCAAAGATGTCGCACAGGTCAATCAGACCTATGTTCCCAGAACGGACTATTCCAGAAGAGCTGTAAAACTGGGTACGGAAGAGGCTTCGATGATGTCGGCTGTCACGCTTTCCCTGTACAGAGATGGCGGAACCGATATAATCGGACCGAGCGACTCGGTAAAAGCTTTTCTCAATGACCGCGAAGCCAATGGTCTCCCCGATGAGCTGGATGTCCTCATAATTCAGGATGACGCTCTATCGGTAAAGGAGGATCTTGCAGAAGTTCTGGGAAACGCCGGTTCCGGATTGATTATCGTGGTTCTGGTTTTATTTCTCTTCCTGGGATTGAAAGAGGCCATCATAACCTCTCTGATTATACCGTTTTCCCTGTTCCTTTCCTTTATCGCATTAAACCAGTCAGGTATGACATTTAATACCATGACCCTTCTGGCTATGATAATCGCCCTGGGTCTTCTGGTCGATAATGCCATAGTCGTTGTAGAGAGCATTGCCGAATTCCGTCTGAAGGGGCTGAGCCGGAAGCAGGCCGCCATAGCCGGAACTTCGGAGGTGGCCCCTTCCATTTTAGCGGCGACTCTGACAACTATGGCGGCATTTTTCCCTCTGGCTTATATGGAAGGCCGAATCGGACTCATAATCAGTGTCATTCCGCTCACCATCGTGTTTATCATCGGGGCATCCCTTATTGTGGCTCTGACTGTTACACCTATGCTCGGCTCCAGGCTGCTGTCGAAAAAAACAGGTAAAAAAGAGCCCCGACCCTTTTCTCTTGTACGGGAGGTTATTGAAGCGGTCATCGTCATTATCTTGTTTATGTTCAGCTTTTTTGTAGATGGAAGGCCGGGAGTCCTGTCTTTTGTCATGGCCTCGGTTATGACTCTTATTTTTGTCATCCGCATTTACTCCCGATCAAAAAAGCTGGATGTTTTCGCCAGAGCTGCTGAGACATACAGAAAAATCCTCATTCGGCTGTTAAGCCGGAAAAGAAACAGGGTTCTGCTGCCCCTGATTATGTTTCTCCTTCTGGGAGCGGTTCTCTCCACTATTCCTCTGGGACTCCTCCGAATTGAGCTCTTTCCCGTTATGGATGAATCCTCCCTCTACGTTACCCTATCTACGCCGCAGTACAGCACTCTCGATGATACTGATGCGGTAACCCGTCAGATAGAATCGAAACTGCTCAGCCTCGATGGTGTGGATGCCATATATTCCGAGGTCGGAGTGGATTCTATGAGAGAGGCTGAAATCGTTTTAAATCTGAAAGGACCCGGAGAGAGGACATGGACGACGAAAGAGATGATTCCCCAATTGCTGAAGGATATAGCTTCGATTCCGGGAGTCAAAGCGACAATCGGAACGTCAGCCGGTGGTAAAACGGCTAACAGCCCGGTGCAGATTAAACTTATCGGCCGGGATATGGACTCTCTCGATGAAGCATCCGTTAAGGTTTCCAATGCCCTTAAAGAGGTGGAAGGCATTGCCAACGCCTATTCGGATCTGGAACCTGGATTTCCCGAAGTGCAGATTCTCCTGAAACCTCTTGCAGCGGCTGATCTGGGAATCGATGCCACAACATTGGGCAATGCTGTTAAAACAGCCGTATCCGGTCAGGTTTCGGGAACCCTGATTACCTCGGAAACTGATCTGCCGATAAAATTTTCAACCAGAGAAGACAAAATCGATTCGATGGAAGATCTTGATAAAATTCTCCTGACTCTAAAAGACGGCACAAGGCTTCCTCTGACTCACATCGCTTCAATCGTAGAAACAAACGGGCTGGGAACGATCAGACACAGCGGAGGGGACCGGACTGTGACGGTTTTTGCTCAAATGCTCCCCGATGCCAATATCCGGGAAATTGTCGATCAGTTCGATGTAAAAATCTCTTCTGTTGATCTGGGAGCCGGAATCCATTATGAATGGGCAGGCGATGCGGCGGATCTCGATGCGTCGTTCAGCGAGATGACCGTTAATCTCGTTCTGGCTCTACTCGTCGTTTTTCTGATCCTTGCCGTGCAATTTAACTCTTTGAGTCAGCCCCTTGTTATTCTACTTTCCGTTCCCATGGCCGTTATCGGAGTCTTTGCCGGTCTCCTGGCAACGGGAAATAATTTCGGTCTCTATGCTTTTATGGGCGTGATCGCTCTGGTCGGCATTGCCGTCAATGACGCCATAGTCCTGGTTGATACGATCAACCGCAACAGAGGTGACGGGATGCCTCTGACCGAAGCCATCAACGATGCGGGAAAAAGCCGTTTCGGACCGGTTCTGGCTACAACGATTACAACTATCGGGGGAATACTTCCCCTGGCTTTCAGAGATGAAAATTATGCTCAGCTGAGTCTCTCTCTGATATTCGGTTTAATGACATCGACAGTGTTGACTCTTATCGTTCTCCCAATTTTCTACTATCACGCGGAAACGATTAAAACAAGCTTTAAGAAGAGATTTCCTGTATTTGTCGATGAGGAGGAAAATAATGAGTAAATATATCACGGCCTTTATTTCAGGTTTAGCTATAATGCTGATATTCAGCTGCTCCGCTCCGGTCGCTGAACAAAATAGCGGGAGTGTGCCGGCCGCACCGGAGGTCGTTGTCGATTTAACGGTTCCTCCTCCGGGATCCAACGCCACACAGGATAAATGGGATACCTTCGATGAGGCTAAAAGACAGGACTCCTGGAATAAATACATTGAAGGGCTTTCTGCTTCCGAATCGGAAACAGATGAACCGGCGGTTGAGGAGGAGGTTGTCAGAACACCGGGAAGCGGTGGAGGCGGCGGTGGCGGTGCCATGTCAGTTATTCCTGTTATAACGGGTGAATTAACCAAATCCACATTGGAAGTTTATTATTACGGGTTGGGAGAATTGAGCGCCGGGCGGGAAATCCGCGTTAAACCACAGGTTACCGGAACAGTTGCCTCTCTATATGTTTCCATTGGAGATATAGTTGAAACAGGCGATCTGCTCTTTTCTCTCGATAACAATGATCTTGTAAAAAATATAGAGCGGACCAGTGAAAAATGGGACAAGGACCTGGAACTGGCGGAAATTAAGCTCAATGATGCCCAGGATAATTTCGAAACGGCCAGCAGCCTTTTCTCGAAAGAGCTTATCTCCCAGGCGGAAGTGGATAATGCCCGGAAATCCTGGGAGGAGGCCAGACTGACCTATGAAAAGCTCCAGCTTTCCAAAACTTCCGAATTGGAAAATCTCCAGGAAAATCTGAGAACCACTCTGGCCATAAGTCCCGGAAGAGGGGTCGTATCCTCTCTTTCCTTCGGAGCCGGTGATCAGGTAAACAATACGGATTTTGTTGAAATAATCGATATTGAAACCATAATGGTGACTGTTCCGGTTCCGGAAAACATTATCACCAGGATAAAAACGGGACAGAAAGTCTATGCCAAGAAAGCCTCCTCTCCGGAATACGCTCTTGAAGGAGTCGTTTCTTCTTCGGCTCTGAAAGCGGACAGCAACCGGACATACGAAGTGACCGCGCTCTTTGAAAATTTAAATCAGAAATTACTTCCCGGGATGCTCATTGAAGCTCAGATCCAGCTGGTCAGGCTGAACAGTGATTTTGTCATTCCCAAAGAAAGTCTTATTTCAGAGGGCTCAGGATACTTCATTTATCGAGTGAAAGAAGATAATACTGCTGAAAAAGTTCCGGTTCAGACCGGTTCATCCCGGGGCGGGCTCATTCAGATTAAAGGAGCCGTTTCCGAAGGGGATCAGCTGGTGCTCCAGGGGCAGAGTTATCTACAGAGCGGCATGGCTGTTAATGTCGTGGAAACAAAAGAGTACCTTCCCGAGCGGACGGAGTTCTGAAGACAGAACAGGGCCAGTATTGAACTGACCCTGTTTTTTTCAGTTCACGGGTTTCAAGTCGATTCGGCGGCCCGATCTGTAGCTGATAATTTTATCTTCCACACTTTCCGAACCGAAATACATATCGCTTGACGCAGGGATGAGCGCCCATGAGTCATCTTTGAAAATATGAATGCTGTAGAGTTTCTGCCCTGACGAGGCGCGGAACATGGATATGGAGTTGTCTTCGTTCAGGCTGTAGAGAACAGAACCGTTGAGATAGATTTTTTTGACAGGTTTATTGTTATCGTATTTTGTTACATTTCTTCCCGTAATTTTATAGATGCCCGATGTTCCCAGTTTGGCATAAATGGTACGGCTGTCTGTCGGATCTATAAGAACCTGTGCTGTAATATCCTCTCCCGTGTAGATGAGAATCGTTTCCGATTCGTTGAGATTGTCGTAATTATGACGCCTTAAGACAGTTTTGGTTTTTCCGTCCTCTTCCAGAAGTCCGAGAGAGAAAAACTGATTACTTTTTTCAACGGCGATGGAATCGAAGATCAGGAATCGGTTATCCTCTACAGTCAATGTCTCTTTGGTGCTGATGTCGATTGTGATTGCCGGGCTCTTTCCCGCCGTCGAAGCCCTTCCGGCGAATAGGGTCCGGTGATCGACCATGGAAATATCCTGCAGACCGATAGCTGAATATGAGAAAAGCTGCTCCTGCTTCTCCCGACTGATAATTTTAATGGTTCCGTTTCTTTCGAGAGTGATGATATTCCCGTCAAGATAAGTGATATCCTGAATAGGAGATACAAAATCACTGTACTCGAAGAGAATCCGGTCTTCACTGTCCATGATGAGAAAGGACGGATTATTGTTGCCTTTATTCCAGAGAAGGGTGGAACCGTCTTCCAGGGCGAGAAACGCTGTCTGACCGCCCAGAGGATTGTCTTTTTTTTCGAAAACCGGCGAAGTATTGGTAACGAGGCTACCGCTGAAAAAAGGCGCTTCAATTGAAATCAAGCCGTCATCGGCTGCAAGGGTCAGCGTTTTCCCGCTAATAGATAAATCGGAAATTGTTTCGGTTATATCTTCGGAGAAGGGCAGAAGTTTGCCCGTTTCCCAGTCAGCTTTGTAAATAGCGCCGTTCTCATCTCCGGCCAGTGTCAGCGAATCCGTTTCCACCAGTGCCGTAATTTTGTAGGTGGAATTGAGAATTATAGGACTGGAGATCTCGGTAAATGAATCATTATCAGTGGACCATTTTTTAAGAATGAAGCTTCTGTTCGAGCGTTCAAGAGTCAGGGCGTGTCCGTTGTCTCTGTTCTGATAGAAGCTTCTCAATTCCTGAAAACTCTTTGAATCAACCGCCGTTCCTTTCAGTCTTTCGATCAGATAAATCTTATTGCCTTTTACGCCGGACATGAAGGCGTTGTTGGACTGGATGACATTGAGATCGGTCAAACCGTCAATGGTCGAAACGCCGAGCTTCTCTTCCGATGTTCTGAAATCGTAGAATTTGATTGCTCCCGAAGAACTGTATGTCATGAGGTTTCTTTCTGACGAGCCAAGGTAGCCGAAATCATAAATAGAGGGTAGGCGGTTCATATAATTAAGCTGGACGCCGTTACGGGCGTTCAGAAAGGTCAGAGAGGGGGTAGCCACGTTACCATAGAAAATATACCTTCCTGTGGCGGAATATTCGAGAAAAAGAGGCTGTTCCTCGATAATTCTGGTCAGAATGTTCTTTTCCGTAACCCAGTTCCATACGGACAGATAGTATTTTTCCGTGTCATGGGACAACACGGCCACATTGTTATCCTCCGGACTGATCAGGAGTTTATCGATCGTGTTGCTCGTAATCTGAAAATGGTTGCGAAGAGACTCGTCGGAAGCGTCCCATACTGAAATGGCTCCCCGCTGTTCGGCAGTGAAAATCAGATTCCTTTTTTCGTCGTAGCGTATGTCGACTATAGGGCTGAAGTGACCTCTGTTGATAACAAATTTCGTCGCTCCGGCAACATTGAAAACCAATAAGCTGAATATTAAAACAGTCAGAATTCTTTTCATTTATTTCCCCGCCAAAAATAAGATATCGCTGGTTGTCGTGAGAAGAACCAGAAGAAGAATAAGAAAGGTCCCGATCATCTGATATCTGTAAACAGAATTGGGTGATAAGGGAGACTTTCTGATAATTTCATATATAAACAAAACAATCTGTCCGCCGTCAAGAGCCGGTATGGGGAGCAGATTCATAAAAAAGAGAGCAATGGAGATAAAGCTGACGAACTGGAAGAAGGAGAGAAATCCCTGACCGAGACCCTGAGTGAAGCCGTTGGCTGCCACTTCTCCGGCGAAATAGGTCATCCTGATCGGTCCGGAAACCGCCTTGTTGAGATTCAGACCGCTGAAAAGGAGCTTCAGTCCCTTTGCGCTCAGAACCAGAGTGTCAACAGCTTCGCTGTATCCTCTTCCTATAGCCTGAAAAATATTGTAACGGGGAGTTCTGAATATTTGATATTTGTAGGTTATGCCCAAACGAAAATCATCGAGGCTGAAGTCGGTCTCTATTTCACAGGTATTGATTGAACCTCTTCTTTCATAAGAGATGTTCAGCTTCCCCGGTTCGGACGCCATTATCCGGGATATATCCAGTGAATTGTTTACAGGATTTCCGTTTATGCTCTTTATAATATCTCCCGCTTCAAGCCCGGCTTGAGCCGCCTTTGAACCTTCTTCTACTTCACCGATTACAGGATCAATCCACGGATAAATACCGGCAACCCCGGCTCCCGAGTCTTTATTCAGTTCCGGTGTCAGTATGAGTCTAATCTGTCGTCCTTCTCTGAGAACAAGGAGCTCCAGTTTGTTTCTGGCCGATGTCGCGAGCTTTTCAGCTATATTGTTGTAATTCTCTGTTTCAACCCCATTGATCGCGATTATTCTGTCTCCCGTTTCCAGCCCGGCTTTGTTTGCCGGCCAGACTTTCCCCGTATTGTCATAGGAGGATGCCAGAATGATTTTATTCTGGAAGGTTGACTCTTCATAGCCGATCAGGAAGATGACCGAGAGAACCAGTCCGGCAAAAATAAAATTGGCCAGCGGTCCGGCTAATGCCACGGCGATTCTTTTAAGAGGCGAGGCTGAGTAGAAAGCTCCTTCCTCTACCGGAATGGATTTCTCTTTCGCTTCAATCGCTTCGATCAGAGCATGTTCGCCCTTCATCTTGCAATAGCCCCCGAGAGGGAGCGGTGCGAGCCGGTATTCTGTTTTGCCTATCTTCTTCTTCAAAATGGCTTTTCCCCATCCCAGGGAAAAAGCTTCTACTTCGATTCCGCTCAAACGCGCAGCGGCAAAATGTCCCAGTTCGTGAACGAGGACAACGACCGATAGAGCCAGAAGTCCCAGTAATATAGTAAAAAACATCTTACATCCTCTTTTTAATAAGCTCTACCGCTTCTTGCCGGCACAGGGTATCAACGGCGAGAACTTCGTCAAAGCTCTGCGGTTCAGCTGTCCAATCGCCGCTCAACAGTTGTTCCGTTATTTCTGGTATCTCGGTAAATCCGATTTTTTCATCGACCAGAGCCTGTACGGCAACTTCGTTTACCGCATTGTAGACAATAGGATAAGCCCCTGCGCTTTCCGCCGCCCGGTAGGCCAGAGGCAGCATGGGAAAATTATCCATATCCGGCTCGAAAAAGGTCATTTCCCGGCCGGCCAGATCGAGAAAACTGCTCGGCACCGGTTTCAAATCCGGATAGTATAGGGCATTCTGAATAGGCAGACGCATATCGGGATGGCTGATATGGGCATACATGGCCAGATCGTTTGTCCTGATGAGAGAATGAACCATACTCTGGGGATGAACAAGAACTTTGATTTTATCGAGCGGGATGTTGAACAATCTCCAGCACTCAATGACTTCAAGCCCTTTATTGGCCATGGATGCCGAATCGATACTGATTTTATATCCCATATCCCATGTGGGGTGCTTCATGGCCTGCTCAGCCGTTACGTTTTTTAACTGTTCAGACGTGTATCCGCGAAAAGGTCCTCCCGATGCCGTAATGATATACTCGTATATATCATCGGGATTTTTCCCCTCCATAAGGTGAAAAATCGCGCTGTGTTCAGAATCGACAGGAAGAATCCTTCTGCCTTTTTTTTCCGCCAGGCTGTTTATCAGTCTGCCGGCCATAACCATGGTCTCCTTGTTGGCCAGAGCCAGATCCATTCCGCTTTCCAGTGCAGTCACAGAAGGGGCCAGTCCGACAGCTCCGGATATGCCGTTTACAACAATATCGGCATCTGTTTCTTTTATAAGATCCAGTAAGCCTTCGGGCCCATGGTATGTGATGCGGCTGTCTGAAGTCTCTTTTCCGGTCAGAGCCAGAGAGGAAACGGAGAACTCCGCTGCCTGAGCCAGCAGTTCTGTCTCTCTGCTGTTGGCGCTGAGTCCCGTTAGTTGAAAATCATCTCTGTTGCTGCGGATAATGTCCAATGCCGAAGTTCCGATGGAACCGGTACTTCCCAGGACTATAACCTTTTTCAAATAAAACTCCTGATTGGCTTTTATTCTATAAACCGGCAGTGGCCAGAAGAATTACATAATAAAAACCCGGAGCGGCAAAAATCAGTGAATCTATTGAATCGAGCATACCGCCCCGTCCGGGAATAATGCTTCCCGAATCCTTGACTCCCGAAGATCTCTTCATGGCCGATTCGACAAGATCTCCGATTATGGATGTCACTCCCGCGACGATGCCCAGTCCGATGAGAAGGGGGATCGATCCGGTTATGATATCGGGAAAAATAAACCGGCTTGAAACAGCTACGATTACGGAAGCCAGAACACCGCCGAGAAATCCGACCAGGCTCTTATTGGGGCTGACAGCGACGAATCCCCGTGATTTTTTTCCCCAGAGCATACCGAATAGCCAGGCGTTGGAGTCATTCAGATAAACAATACACATGAATATGAGAAGAATAACGGAGCTGTAGGGTAAAGAGGTAATGCGGGTTATGTAACTGAGGAAGACACCGGGATATATGAGAGTCATAATGGATGCGGACATGACGGGAAGATTTTTCTCGAAACTGTCCCCGGAAGGCTTAAGGCTGATGACGAAAATAAGAATCACAAGCAGGGTGATGAAAAACAGAAGGCTGCCGGGATTTATCATGCCTATGACCTGCATCCAGGTAATGATCGGGATCAGTGCACCGCTTACAGTGAGGAATGTCTTATTGACTTTTATATCCATGGCGTGAAACATTCCAGCCATTTCCCTGGATCCGAGTGCGCCCAGTATAATGACCAGAAGATTTATCGGGAGAAAATTCAAAACGTTTCCGAAAAGAATCAGGGCTGATAAACCCGGTATGGCTATGACAAACAACAGTATGCGTTTTGTCAGATTTTTCACTTTTTAACTCCTCCGAAACGTCGGTCTCTATTCTGATAGGCGATAATGGCATCGTACAGATCGTCAGGATACCAGTCCGGCCAGAGCTTTTCGGAGAAATAGTATTCCGCATAAGCACTCTGCCAGAGGAGGAAATTACTAAGGCGTTTTTCTCCGGCGGATCTTACGACCAGATCAAGCGGAGGAACGACCGGAGAATCGAGAAAACCGTAAAGGGTTTCTTCAGTCAACTCGCCCGTGTCGCCGGAACGCCGCCAGCGGTTAACGGCTCTCAGGATTTCATCCTTTCCCCCGTAATTGATAAGAAGATTCATTGTAAGGCCTTGAAAATCCTTTGTGTCATTGACGATGGATGTAATCTCTTTCTGTATATCCGCCGGTAATCCGCTGAGATCGCCGCTGTGGACGACTTTGATTTTATTATCTTTGTAGAATTGAAATTCGCTTTTCAGGTATGTTTTTATCAGCACCATCAGGAAAGATATTTCATCCTCCGCCCGCTTCCAGTTTTCCGTGGAAAAGACATAGAGAGAAATATACTTCAGTCCCAGATCCGCAGCGGCTTTGACTATTCTCTTAGCCGACTCGAGTCCTTCACGGTGCCCTTTAGAACGAATAAGGCCGCGGTTCTTCGCCCAGCGGCCGTTTCCATCCATAATGATGCCGACGTGAGCCGGCAGATTATTCGGATCAATTAATGCTGCTTTATCTTCAGACATTAAATCTCCATTATCTCCTTTTCCTTGGCGGAAAGGATATCATTTATCTTTTTTATATAGTCGTCGGTGAGCTTCTGGATCTCTTCAGTACCCTTTTTCTGCTCATCTTCGGGAAAATCACCTTTCTTGATAGCATCATTGGCATCTCTTCTCAGGTTCCTGATGGAAACCCTGGAAGTTTCTGCTATATTTTTGGCCTGCTTCACAAGATCTTTTCTTCTTTCCTCTGTCAGCGGCGGAATGGCGATTCGGATTACTTTTCCGTCGTTGCTCGGATTGAGTCCGAGATCGGAAGAAAGAATAGCTTTTTCGATATCACCGAGAGAGTTTTTGTCAAAAGGCTGAACAACGATCAGTCTGGCTTCGGGAATGGATATATTAGCTACCTGATTAAGAGGAGTGGGATTCCCGTAATATTGAACCATTACTCTGTCGAATAGAGATGCGGAGGCCCGTCCCGTTCTTATCGTGTTGAACTCATCTCCAAGAGCTTTAACGGTTTTTTCCATTTTGTCCTGAGTGTTTGTCTTTACTGTGTTCATAATGTCTCCCCTTTTCTGCTGTCAAAGGGGCTCTGCAGTATTATTCTGCAAAACCCCTCAATTGATGTCTGACAATCCGGAGCCGGAGCCCCGGAAAATCTTAAATCTCTTCACCAACCTGGAAGTAGATATAATCAGTCAGTTCCACAGAACCGCCAACGGCTTTACCAGCCTGGTCTGCAGCCTGTTTTACCGTAATTTTATCATCTTTTACAAACTTCTGGTCAACAAAACAAATCTGAGCGATGTGTTTGCTCATTTTACCTTTAACGATGCCGGCGGCAACGTTTTCGGGTTTTCCGAGAGCCAGAGTCTGAGCTGTGAAAATCTCTTCCTGATCCGCGATGTATTTGGCATCAACGGAATCTTTGTTGAGAAAAGTGGGGTTGAACGCGGCGGCGTGAAGCGCGGCATCGAAAGCGAAAGCCTTGACTTCCTCTTTGGCGGCTGTCGCGGCGCTGTCGCATTTTACTTTGATGAGAACTCCGATTTTTCCACCGGCGTGGATGTAATCCACTACAGCTTCGTCATCGGCAATATCCATAACAGAGAATCTCTTCACGGACATGTTCTCATTGAGAACGGCGATGGCTTCTTTTACCATAGCGTTCAGTTCGTCAGTTACTTCTGTAAGACCTTTCTCTATGACTGTTTCAACGAGTTTCGCTCCGGTCGCCTGGAATGTCTCGTTGGAAGCAACGAAGTCAGTTTCACATGTGAGTTCGAGAATAACCGCTTTGTTGTCGGTAATTCTGGTAAAAACGTTACCTTCCGTCGTAGCCCGGCCGCTTTTCTTGTCCGCTTTGGCAAGACCGGCTTTCTTGAGCACTTTTTCCGCTTCAGCGAAGTCTCCGTTCGCTTCAACAAGGGCGTTTTTACAGTCGAGCATACCGGCGCCGGTTTTGTCTCTCAGTTTTTTTACGTCTGCTGGTGATACGGCCATTAATTACTCCTTGTCCTCTGTGCTGTAAACGACATCTTCATCTTCCGCAGGAGCTTCAGCTTCTTCGGTCGCTGCGGATTCTTCGGTAGTCTCTTCTTCATCATCATCCTGAAGAGTTTCGATTACTTTGAGTCCTGTTTCGTTGTCAGCTTCGATTACCGCATTGGCGATTACCTGTGTGAAAAGGCTGATCGCTCTGATCGCGTCATCGTTACCGGGGATAGGGAAGTCAATTCCTTCGGGGTTACAGTTTGTATCTACAACCGCAACTATGGGAATGCCCATTCTCTGAGCTTCAGCTACAGCAATGGATTCCTTTTTGGTATCGATGATGAAGACGATTCCGGGGAGGTCTTTCATTTCCTTGATACCGCCGAGGTTCTTTTCCAGTTTTCCTCTTTCTTTCATGAGTCTGGAAACTTCTTTTTTGGTAAGCTGCTCAAAAGTTCCGTCTACTTCCATTTTCTCAATTTTCTTGAGTCTGAGGAGAGATTTCTTAATAGTGGAAAAGTTTGTGAGCATACCGCCGAGCCATCTGTTGTTGATGAAATGCATTCCGCATCTTTCGGCTTCTTTCGCAACGGCTACCTGTGCCTGCTTTTTTGTTCCCACGAAGAGAACAGACTGACCTTTGAGAACAGTCGCTCTTACAGCGTCATACGCGTCTTTGATGGAAACAATTGTTTTCTGGAGATCGATAATATGGATACCGTTTCTCTGTGCGAAGATAAATTTCTTCATTCTGGGGTCCCAGCGTTTTGTCTGGTGACCGAAGTGTACACCTGATTCAAGCAGGTTCTTCATTGTTACTACAGCCATGTAGCCTCCTGTGCATGCTTTGAGTCAAGCATGCGTCCTTCTCATTGAGTCTCAGCAGAACGGGTCTGCCGGAAATTAGTCGAACGTAAAGTCCAACTTTGTTAACATGCCATAAAAGCGGGTGATTGGCAACCCCATGACATTGCTGTAGGAGCCATTTATACCGCTGATAAGACACTCGCCTTTTCCCTGTATCCTGTAGGAGCCGGCAACCCCTTTCCATTCCTCCGTATCGAGATACCAGGCGATCTCTTTTGCCGATAACGGGCGGAAGGTTACATCCGTAATATCTACTTCTGTGAGTATGGTTCTGTCTTTTGCTCTGTATAATGAAATTCCCGTTAAAACCTGATGCGTCATCCCTGAGAGGCTTAAAAGCTCCCTTTCCGCTTCAAGTCTGTTTTCAGGTTTTCCTACGCGGCGGTCATGGTAGGATATGAAAGTATCGGCAGCAACGGCCCATTTCACCTGGATCGGCGGGTTTTTCAGAAAGGCATGCAGCTTTTCTTCCGCTATGGTTCTGGCCAGCACTTCCGGGCCGATGTCGCGGGTCATATCCTCTTCTGTTTCGACCGGGAAGACATCGAAGGGAATTCCCATCTGCGTAAGCAGCGTCTGTCTCCTGGGAGAAGATGACACAAGATGTATTTTTTCCATATACCGGATTATATCATCCAAAGTGACACCTGTTCTATTGGAAGAAATATAATCTCCTCATGAGTTTATTGATTTCTCATTCCCGGCAGATAATAATTAATTGACTTCAATTTGAATAAATAGACAGGAGTTAATTATGAAAAAAGTTCTTTTAACCGCATTTCTGCTAATCTCGTCCATCACTTTATTTTCCCAGTCCATCGATCTCGGTGATTTTCCCATTGGCAAATGGGCTGATGAAAAATGGGATGCGATCTGGGAATTCAATTCTGACAATATCAGGATTCTCGATGAACAGGGAAATGTGATATATGATTTCCAGGATAAAACGATAGTGGATTTTAAAATATCACCTTCGACGGCCGGTCTGGAGTTGAGTTTTTACTGTCAGGAGACGGGAAAGAAGTATAAATTCGTTAAAGGTCTGACCAGTCTGGATTTGAATTTGATTATCGATACCGATTCGGGCATCCATTACGAAACAAAAATGCCTAAAAAATAGAGAGGCATAATCAACCTCTTCATATAAGAGAGCGCAGAGGAGTTTTCCCTGCACTCGGAAGCTGCCGCATAACATAAACGTATGCAGCAGCTTTCTTTTTTCTATTTCACAATACCCAGAAGGATCTCTTTACCGTCGCGGAGTATCCGGAAGTTTATCTCGTCCCCATCGTCGTTCAGGGCTTTATAGAAATCCGTCAAATCGGCAATTCTGCTGCTGTTGACTCTGGTTATGACATCGCCCTGCCGTATTCCGGCCGCGGCTGAAGAAGAACCTTCGGCTACATAAGCGACGATAACGCCTCTTGTCCGGCCGGACAGTTCAAGCTGATCCTTGATTTCATCAGTAAGGGGGCTGACGTATACACCCGGCCAGAGTCCTCCGTCATCGGCGATTTCCTGCTCCGATTTCCGCGCATCAAGTCTGACCCTGATATTCTCTTTCTTTCCGAGTCTTATGATATCGAGGGAAATATCTCTTCCCGGAGGAAGTGTTCCGATCAGTCTCTGCAGCTGGTCGCTTGATTCGACTTTCCGGCCGTCAACTCCGATTATCAGGTCTCCCGGTAAGAGACCGCCTTTTTCCGCAGGTGAACCGGCAAATATATTTCCTGTGAAAGCTCCGGTCTCGCCGTCAAAATCCATTCCTTCCGCAGGGGGATTGCCTATTGTCACGCCAAGCCAGCCATATTCGACCCGGCCTTTGGTCACGAAGTCATCGACAACTCTTTTTACAGTGTTGACCGGTATGGCAAACCCCAATCCCACGCTGCCGCCGGATCTGGATGCAATCCATGTATTAATTCCGATAAGCTGTCCGTTCAGGTTGACCAGCGCGCCTCCCGAGTTCCCCGGGTTGATGGCGGCATCGGTTTGTATGTAATCGGTGAAGTCGGCTATTGTGCTTCCCTCCTGTGCCTTTCTGCCCAGAGCGCTGACGATACCCTGTGTTACAGTCGATTCGAAACCGAGAGGATTCCCGACGGCGAACACGATATCCCCGACCATCAGGCGATCGGAATCGGCCATATCCATCAAGGGCAGACTTTCGCGGCTTTCGAAGGTTATCAGAGCCAGGTCTGTCCGGCTGTCCGTACCGACCACTGTGGCATCGAAGGTCCGGCCGTCATACAATTTGACGCTGATTTCATCAGCTTCTCCCACGACATGGTTATTGGTTACGGCAAAATACTTTCTTCCGTCGCGCCTTACAAGGACACCGGAACCCAGTCCTTCTTTTTTGAATTCTCTTTCCTGGGGAGCCTGATTGTCGTTATTCTGATCGGGATTGGAGAAAGGCCAGGAATCTCCAAAAAAATTAAAGGGCGAAAAGGATTGCCCCGGTATGGTCTGTTTGACAATTTCCGTCACATTGATTTCGACAACGGCGGGGAGTGTTGTTCTGGCCACTTCCCTGAATTTGTTCTGCATGGCGTACATATAGGAATCGTCCGAGCTCCCCGAACCGGGATTCTCACTGTAGAGACCGGAAATTCCGACCAGCGATAATAACAGAACAAGAATGATTTTTGTTGGTTTATACATAAAATTACCTCCTGTGAAACAGTCCGGACATAACTTGACCGTGCTGCATTTCATCCTGAGCCCATAAGTTAAAGGGTTGTGTTTTTGACAATTGTCTTCGGCAGCCATTCTTTGCGCTGCCTTCATTCATAAAACAGCTGACCGGGCCGGTGATAACAAATTTTTTCATAAAAAATCGAAGTCATAATAAAAAGGGGCGGAAAACCGCCCCTCGATTCTAAAGAATCGCAACCGATCATTTAACCTGAACAGTTATTTTTCTCGGTTTTTCCGATTCTTTGACACCCAGTTTTAAAGTCACCAGACCGTTGCTGATAGTCGCTTCAATCTTCTCTCTGTCTATTGTGTCATCGATGGTGTACTCCTGGTAGTAATCTCCCTGACGAATCTCCCTTATTCTGTAGTGCCCGGCATCTTCATCCGCTTTCCTTTCTCCATGAATAATAAGAAGGTCCTTATCAACTTTGATATGCAGGTTCTCTTTGCTCACCCCTGGCATTTCCATCGTCAGGACTACGGCCTCTTCATCCTGGAATATATCAGTCGATGCGGGAAAACGCCTTTTTTTATTTTCTATTTCTTTTTTCCTGTCCATAACATCCTCCTACTTCACGCTCACAGAAATCTGTTTGGGTTTCGTTTCTTCTTTCCGGGAAAGAATAATGGTTAACAGGCCGTCTTTCAGTTCAGCGGAGATTTTTGAGGAATCAACAGTCGCCGGCAAAGAGATGGTTCTCTGAAAGCTTCCGCTCCAGATTTCCTTTTTGTAGTATTTCCCTTTTTTCTCTTCTTTGTTTTCCTCTTTTGAGCCTTTGATCGTCAGGACATTCGACGCGATAGAGACATCAATGTCTTTCTGTTCCAGTCCGGGCAGTTCACACTTGACCGTGTAATCGTTTTCTCCTTCAACAAAATCAATTGCAGGAGTCACACTGCGGTCGAACAATCCTGTTGAGCTGGGAACGCGATCATAATTGAAAAGATCATTGATCTCGTTCTGCAGGTTCTGAAGATCTGCCCAGGGATCGTAAAGTCTGGGGTTTTTCCATTTAACAATTGCCATAACAGCACCTCCATTTGAAATTGTTTTCATTAATAATATTGCAACTTCTGTGCCAATCCCGAAACAGGAAAAAACAGCCCTTAGAGAGGTGTAATTTACTTCACAGAAAGAAATTGTGATGAAAATTGACACATGGGAAAATTGGATGAAATCAGCCGATATGTCAATTTGAAACACCGTGGCCCTGAGTGTTTTTTTTACTGAGTCAATTTAACCCGGGTCATAGATTTTTTTTTTCACTTCCCTCATAATCAGTATCCGGTTAGGTTATGAAACAGATAAATATCGATGAATACTATTCTTTCGGATGCACCTGCTGCGGAGATTGCTGTTCCGGAAATATGAAAATACATATCAACCTCTTCGATCTATTCAAAATTGCGGTGAGATTGGGTTTTTCTTCGACAGGGACGCTTTTCAGCGCCAATCTGATCAAGCTTGTCCAGGGGCAGAACGGAGCCTGGATTCCCATTATAAATTTCAAAAAGAAACCTTTCCCATTCTGCCCGTGGCTGATAAATGAACAGGGAGATGACGATGTTCTCCGGGGCTTCTGTTCCCTCCATCCTCACGATAAACCTCTGGTATGCAAGATGGCCCCTGTCGGGAGAGTCGCTGATCTGACTGAGGGAACGGAGTCATATATTCTGACGGCCCCTACGGAGAATTGTCCCGGAATGGTGGTTTGTGAAGAGAACCGTCTGTCGGTTATGAAAAAAGAATTGAGACAGGAACTGGATTTCGAGCTTCGTTTTTTTGCCATTCTCGAAAAGATGGAAGGGATGCCGCAGGAATCCTATAAGAAGCTATATCTCCTTGATTGCGCCGTGCCTTTCGAAAAACAACTGAAAGATCTGGAGAGTGCTTATGAAATCTGATGAGCTGCAGAGATATATTGAAGAAAATATCCCCCTGGTTGCCAAAGCGGGATTTGTTATAGAGGAATCGACCTGCGAGAGGGTTTCGGTTCATGGACCTTTTCCCGAAAACCGCAATCATCACGGTTCTGTTTTCGGGGGGAGCATAAGCGTTATCTCGGTGCTGGCAGGCTGGCTCCTCGTAAGGGAAATAATGGAAAAAGAGAATCCTCAGGCACGGATCGTCATCAGCAGCCAGACTCTCGAATATCTGCGTCCCCTGCGAAAAGACTTTATCGCCGAAGCCGTCAAGCCGGATATTTCGGATTTCGGTCCTTTTCTCAAGCGATTGGATGCTGCGGGGAAGGCCAGGCTTGAAGTTCAGGTCCTGGTCCGTGAGGAGGAGGGCTCTGAGCCCTGCGCGCGGTTTCAGGGAACATTTCACGTCGCCGTTGACTGATAACCCTCCGTTGCGAAGTCGGGGAACATCTTATATAGTTAAGGTAGTTTGGAGATATACATATGAACTGGAAATGGGGCAGTCAGGAACTGCCTGAAGAAGGACTTTCAATCAATTCCAATGACCTGACTCTGCTGCGGATTAAACGAGTCAATGAGGAAATTCTCATAGCCCCCGGACCGGTTGACGATGATACGGTCTTTTCCCGGTTCATTGCCGGCAGAGAAGCTAAGATAGTCCTTTATCCCGCTCTCCCCGAGCTCCCTATCGTTATTAAACCCCAGATGCCGCTTTCAATACTCCCGGGACTTACTTTTCATTGCTTTGTCGAGGTCCCTCTTGTTTTTTCCATCTCGAACGTCAAGGGTAAGAAACAGGAGCTCCTCACTGAGGTCTCCGTTCACAATCTTTCCAGAAGCTGGTTCGGCGACCCCTGGAACGGAGAGGTTTCATACTGCCTCGAAAGCCCTCTTAATACGGATATTGAAAAATACGATCAGACCGAGACTTCGATTTATTGTCCAGTACATATCGTAAATAGATCCAGTCAGATACTGGCGCTGGACCGCATGCTTCTCCGTGTTCCCTATCTCTCGGTATATCAGGGCAGGAAGAGACTGTATTCAAACGGCACAAAGATTTCTTTCCGGGGACAGGATCAGATAAGCCAGGTGACATTTTATAAAGGACCGCCTGAACTGGAGGGTTCTTTGAAACAGATTACACCTCCCCGGCAGACTGACGAATCCGGTCTTTTGACAAAAAGCTTCTATTTTTTCAAAACAATCTACAACGGATAAGGAGTCCTTTGTGTTCAAAGATTTAGCTTTCGAGAAATTACTTCAGAATATCGATCCCGCGCAGATTCTCAAGGTACTGATAATTATCGTCTCCGGTTTCCTTCTGGTGCGGTTCATCCGATTTATAGTGAGAAAGATCTTTGAGAAGAACCTCAATCCCCAGTCCCGCATGCTCGTGGCCAAGTTTATAAACTGGACAGGTTTTATTATAGTAACCCTCATCGTACTTTCCGAACTGGGAATCGAGCTGACGGCCCTTCTGGGAGCGGCGGGTATCCTGGGTCTGGCTTTAGGTGTCGCATCCCAGAAGAGTTTAGGCAATATAATCAGCGGTCTGTTTCTGGTAGCCGAGAAGAGCTTTGAAATCGGAGATATCATCAGGGTCGGCGATAAAACCGGCGTGGTTCACTCCATAGAAACTCTTGCCATAATGCTGAAAACTTTTGACAATCTTCTGATCCGGATTCCCAATGAAACGCTCATAAGCGCGGAGATGACAAATATCACCCGGTTTCCCATCAGAAGGCAGGATTTCAATATTTCCATATCTTATAAAGATGATATTAAAACAGCTATGGATATACTCAAGAAGGCTTCAGAGGAAAACCCTTTATGTCTCGATGAGCCGAAACCGCTTATTCTGGTTAAGGATTTTGAGGATTCGGGCATATCTCTTTTACTCGGAGTCTGGTTTGAAAAGAGCAACTATCTCGATGTGAAAAACTCCATGGCAATGGACATTAAACGGAGATTTGATGAAGCGGGAATTACCATACCTTATCCCCATCTGACACTTTATTACGGAGATAAGGAATCAAAGCCACTTTCTTCTTCTGAAATAGATGACCATGATCAGTGAGAGAATCAGCATTATACCCAGAACGGCAAAATAACCGTATTCCCAGGCCAGTTCCGGCATGTTCCGGAAATTCATACCGTAGATCCCTGCTATGAATGTAAGAGGTATGAAAATCGTGGAAATGATAGTCAAAACTTTCATAACGCTGTTCATTTCGTAACTGATGGAAGATATAATCGATTCCTGGAAACCTGTCAGTACATCCTTAAGCTGATCTGTAATATCGATTATAAGCAGCAGGTGATCATAAATGTCCCGGAAATATTTCCTTGAATTATCGCTGATCTGTTCAAAATCTCCCTTCTGAAGGGAGAAGAGAATTTCTCTCAGAGGCCAGACCGATTTTCTCAGAAGTATCTGCTCTTTTTTGAGAACAAGTATCCGGTCGAATACTTGTTTGCTGCGGCTGCCAAGCGTTTTCTCTTCGAGAATTTCCTGCTCTTCTCTTATCTTATCCACCATAAGGAAGTAGTTGTCCACGATAGAGTCGATCATGACATAAAACAGATAGTCTGCCTGTTTGTTTCGAATCTTCCCCTTGTGATGTCTAATTCTGCTTCGGATATTTTCGAAGACATCACCCTTTCTCTCCTGAATGGAAATTAATGTATTACCCGTATAGATTAGGCTGATTTGTTCAAGCTGGAGGGAGTTCGTTTCATCATCCCATGTGATCATTTTCAGAATGGTATGGAGGTAACGGTCAAAATCATCAATTTTCGGTCTGTGACCTGTATTCTGAATATCTTCGAGAGAGAGTTTGCTCAAACCGAATTTTTCACCGAGCATGGCCAGAAACTCCGAATCCTCGGTTCCGGTGATATTGATCCAGCAGACCATGTTTTCCGGAGTTTTAAAACCTGAAAGATCCTCTCCGGCCAGTATTCGTTCCTCAAATTTCCCGTCATCGTAAAGAAAGACCTCTATTTCCGCTTTTGCGGTATGGTGCTCGGACTGTTCGAGCATTCCTGGAGGATTTCCGGCTTTTCGGGAGAAACGGGCTAGGGATTTGTGCATATCCTTATGATTCATAATTTACCTCGACACAATTATGGAGGCATGTCCGTTATATTTCAAGACTGTAGTTGGATAAGGTCTTCTAGTTAGTTTATTATTGAAAGAGAGAGGTTTGATGAATGGATACATATGAAATACTACAAGCAATATCAGACGGGCTAAACAAAACGCCAAAGGAAGCTATTTTAAGTTTTGCTTTAATTGTTCTTATGGTTTTTATCGGCCTATTCATTTCGAGATGCTATAAATTCTATTTGCTTAAGAAGCTACATCACTTATGGTCTGATGAATATAATAACGAAATCCGCCTTCTTAATCTGTCTATTAATGAGTTGGATCTTATAGACAGGATGTCTCTCCATCTAAAGGATCGCAAACGTAAAATACTGCTTCTGAAAAACAGAAACACCTTCGAGAAAGCTTTATCACTTGTATCCAACAATGAAAAGGATCCGACCCCTTATGCAAGGGAGCTTAAAGAAAAACTATTCGGAATAAAATTCGAGAAAAGTAAAGATGGAATTCCCACCCAGCTTATTACAGAAACGGGAGAGGTTTTCACAGGATACCTTATTGACCGCAAGGGACAGAAATTAAAAATTGGAAATATTAGCAAAAGTTCCGAAAAAAGGAACCCCGGAAAGAATCGGATTTACATTCAGAATTTTTATTCGCTGGAATCTCATCTGGTTCGAACAGTCTTACTTCTGGGAGATGAGGCAGTCATCGAGATTGATGAAAGAAAGAACAGTATTGCTGACAGAGGGTTTCTCAAGGACGTTTCAATCTATATACCCGGACACGAACATCCTGAAAAAACCAGAATGAAGCTCCTTCCGGGAAATAAAGCTCTTATAGAAAACCCGGGAAGAAAACTGAAGGCAGGAGATGCTTTCAAGCTCTCAGTCAAGCGGGATGCCCATGGGATCTCGTGGATAAATGCTGTTGTAACAAGTGTTTCTCTAAATGGAAAACTGGCAAGAATCCGATTCGGCTATCTGAAAAAGCAATGATGAATTAAAAGAATTTATCCAGGGTTTCTTCAAAAGGGAGATGCAGTTGCGGGTCGTATTCTCCGAAATCCTTTCCCGATAGAGCCGACAGCGATATGCCGAGCAGGCGAAGTGGTTTTTTCCCCGCATCCGTTTTGGATACCAGGGACCAGATCCGGTTCATAATCTCCTGTGAGCGGAAAAAAGGCTGATCTGAAGTGACAGAACGGGTAACACTTTGAAAATCGTGATATTTCACTTTTAAAGTCGCCGTCTGGGCTTTCGCTTTGTAACCGGTCATAGTCTGCTCGATATCATCGGCAATTTCCTTCAGTATCCGGTATATTTCCTCCAGATCCGTAATGTCTCTCTTCAATGTGGTTTCACGGCCTATGGATTTGCGAATATGGTCAGGCTCCACCTGTCTGTTGTCGATGCCCCGTGCGGCGTTGTAAAAGTAGGGACCGGACTTTCCGAAAAGTTCAATCAGTTCATAGAGTTCAAATTTCTGGAGATCGGCACCGGTCTCAATCCCTAGTTCCTTCATTCTTTTTTCCGTCACTTTTCCCACACCCCAGAATTTTCTGATGGGCAACCGGGAAATAAAATCCTGTGCTTCATCGGGTGTGACGACGGTAATTCCGTCCGGTTTTCTGAAATCGGAAGCCACTTTGGCTATGAATTTGTTATAGGATACGCCCGCAGAAGCTGTCAGGTCTGTCCGGTCCTTTATCTTCGCTCTTATTTCCTGAGCTATGAGGGTCGCCGAAGGATTATCCGCTTTATTTTGCGTAACATCGAGGTAGGCTTCATCGAGAGAAAGGGGTTCGACCAGATCTGTATATTCATAAAATATGTCCCTTACCTGACGGCTTACTTCCTTATAGTCTGAAAAATTATGATCACAGACAAAAATAGCATGGGGACACAGTTTGTAAGCCTGAGCGGAGGGCATGGCCGAATGTATACCGTACACTCTCGCTTCATAGGAACAGGTGGATACGACGCCCCGGCTGTCGGGTCTTCCTCCGACGACCACCGGTTTTCCTCTGTATTCCGGGTGGTTCCTCTGTTCCACCGAGGCAAAGAACGCATCCATATCTATGTGAATAATCTTTTTCATATTCTGTAGTTATACTATACAAATATTAAGTTGGTAGCGCAAGATTAAAATGGACGGAAAAAAGCCGGCCCCCTGCGGAGCCGGCATCCTTTTTTTTTAAATGTATTATCTTTTTCTGTTTTTTTTCTGCGCCTGGGCGAATTCTCTCTTTGTCACTACGTCATACTCGTAGGGGACCACGCCTTTGCTGCCCTTTTCACTGGCATACCAGACTATGGCAGAAAGCTCCCCTGCGGAAAACATCCCTTTAATCTCTTCCAGGTTTTTATCGGAAAGCGAGAAACTCTCTACTGAAAAGACTTCATATTCATTCCGGTTATGTCCTCTGCCGTAGGATTTCTTCTTGTTAATCAGCATAACGCCGTATTTTACCTTGTTTCCTATGGCTTCATCGTAGCTCATGAACTCATTCAGACTGTCTCCGCTGTTGTAATAATCAATTTCTGGAATTTCGATATTATCGATATACCAGCCCGGATCATTGTATCCCCAGTCGGTCATATACATGAAATTGATCAGAATGACCTGTCCTGCATAGGGAGTCAGATCAAAAGATTCTTCAGTCCAGCTGTCATAGTAACCGGTGAATCCCGGAAGATTGTCCCTGATGGCCGGATAACCTTCGTCGACCAGATCATCTCTCGTATGTTCATTGGCCAGGCTTTCCCAGGTCTGACCGTTGTCGGTAGAAACCTGAACCATACCGAAGTCCCATTGCTCCTCGATCTGAATGTAGTTGTCAAAGGATAAGGTCGCGGAGGCAACACCTGTCAGGTCAGCTGTGAGGACCATTCCGTTGGCGATTTCGTGTCCTTCGTTGCCCCAGAGCACATTCCCTTCGCCGGAAAGAGGATCCGTGACTATCTGCCAGGGAGTGGGGAAGACTTCAATGCCGTCATAGGCGATATCGTGGATTTTGTTTGTGGGAATAGTGAAGGTTTTGTAGTCTCCGCCCCAGGCGGGAACGCCGTCTTTATCATATTCCAGAGCCGATTCGAAATTGATTGCGAGGTCGATTGTCTCGAAATTGTAGATTCCCTCATCAACCGTATCCGTATCGATGGCTACAGCAACGGAAAATCTTCTGAATACCTCTTCAAAATCAATTCCCGCTCCGAAATCAGCCAGTGCCTTGTCGACTCCTTCGAATCCTGTAACGGGGCTGGTTGCCAGAGTCTGGGTGAAGTCCCGTCCGAACTGCTCGTAAAGGTAGAGCTGAAGGAGATAAGCCTGACCGTAATCGGCCAGCGTTTCCGGACCGGTTTCGGCATCGTAATGATCGTCCCAGTCTACGAGGGAGTTTTCGGGATGATCGAGGAAAAAGTTCACATGCCCTTCGGGGTGTCCGTAACCGCAGAGATATTCGGCGAAGTCTGACATGCCTTCGTTCAGCCATGTTTCCTCGGCCGGGTCATTATCGTCGTGGATCAAGTGCTGTAATTCGTGGGCTGTCGTGCCGAAAAATGTGCTTTCCAGCCGCTCTTCCCAGTTGTTCGTGTCCAGATTGATAATATTTCTATCAAAATAGGCTTCGTATGTGGAGGAATAGAATCCGGCAATGAAGAAGGGATAATCGGGATCGTAGAAGGATTCGTCGCGGATATTGTCGGCAAGAACGATCAACCTTTCCTGTCCGTCATCGGGCGTGTAATAACCTTCCGGTACGTAACCCCATGCTTCCAGCTGGGAAAGATCTCCGTAGTGGGAATCCGGTGTTCCGAAAAACTCCGTGTCTTTCAGATAAATATTCCCGTCTATTTCGTCCCTCAGCCTGTCGGCCTGTTCCTGCGTGACCACCTGGGCGTCCCTGTCATCATCGAAGGATAGATCGTCGGCTACCCAGATTTCACAGGTCTCGCCGATGGCTCTGAGAGTGAATGATTTAAAATAGTAACCATACATGTCATCATAGCCGAGAAAGTCTTTGGTTCCGCCGTCGAAGGTGAACGTTCCGTCTCCGCTTTCGCCGTCGCCTGTTTCTTCATCGAAATTGTTTTCTTCAGCCAGTTCTCTGATTCTCGCATCCAGTTGAGCTCTGTAGATTTCATCGCTTTCCAGATGCCGGAGAGTCGTACCCAGGTCCAGCACATCGCCGTAGCGCATGACTTCGCTTTCCTGTGCCGCGCTCCTCGACAGAGCGTCCTGTTCTCCCAATCCGTTCATGCTACAGGCAGCAGCAAAAACAAGGGAAAGAAGAATGATGGCTAACTTTTTGAAATTCATTGAGTCCTCCAAAGATTTATAAGATAAATCATTATAGGAATAGTTTTTTTAACATTTCCATATAAAACTTTTAAAAAATATACTATGGGTGAAAAGAGTTTTTCATCAATAGGAAAGTATTCTTATTAATATGGCCATATCAGACTTAAGTATTATTAAAAGATAATAATAAAGTATTAGTTTCGGGGATCTGTCAAGAGAGTCTAAGTCATTCGGTGAGAGTTCTGCCGGATATATATTTTCACGGGAATTGACAAAGTATAAAGATAATTCTCATAGTATGTAAAAACGAAGAGGTCAGGTCATGAAATATATCGGTGCCCATGTCAGCGCTGCCGGGGGAGTGGAAAACGCTCCACTCAATGCCATGAAAATCGGAGCGACTGGTTTCGCCCTTTTTACGAAAAACCAGAAACAGTGGGTCGCTAAAGACCTGAGCGAAGAGAATATCGGGAAATTCCGGGAGAATATGGAAAAGGGAGGTTTTTCTCCTGATGCGGTTCTCCCCCATGACAGTTACCTCATCAACCTCGGTCATCCGGAGGAGGAAAAGCGGGAAAAATCGCTCAATGCGTTCATAGATGAAATTAAGAGGGTTGAACAGCTCGGGCTCAAGTACCTGAATTTTCATCCCGGGAGCCATCTCAAGCAGATTTCGGAAGAAGAATGCCTCTCCCATATAGCGGCATCGCTTAACAGGGCGATTGTCGCTTCGCAAAACACTATTCTGGTCATAGAAACCACGGCGGGACAGGGCAGCAATCTGGGATGGCGATTTGAACAGATCGGATCCATAATCGATCAGGTGGAGAATAAAAGCCGCGTTGCCGTCTGCATCGACACCTGCCACATTTTCGCTGCCGGATATGATATCAGAACAAGAGAGGGATACGATCGGGTCATGGCTGATTTTGATTCAGCGATAGGTCTGGATTACCTGAAAGCCTTTCATCTGAACGATGCCAAATCGGGATTCGGCAGTCATGTGGACAGACATCACAGCCTCGGGCAGGGAAATATCGGCTGGGAGGCCTTCCGCTTCATTATGGAGGACCCCCGCAACGACGGCATACCGATGATTCTCGAAACAATCGAGCCTGAAATCTGGGCTGATGAAATCGGCAAGTTAAAAGAACTGGCCGGTTATTAATCCGGAAACTCAATGAGGAGAAGAGAAAATCTCTAAATCTGAGAGGCCTTCTTCAAGTCTCTGGAATGATCCATAATCGCCGGTAAATACAGTTGGAATCAATCACTCTCTTCAAAAGGGACTGAAATAATGGTATCCTTCATGAAAAATGGAAAACACGATTCAAGACAGCTTAAAACTCATAGAAAAAAACATCAATAAAGTTCGCCGATGCGACCGGTACAGACTGAACGGCTCGCTTATGCGGCTGAAAAAACAGAGAGATCCGCGGGAGCAGGACTGTTCCCGGCTTCTCCAGAGAATTAATGAATCCATTGAGACGAAGGAAAAACGGAAAAAAAATACACCGCGGCTCAACTATCCGGAAAATCTGCCTATTACAGCCCGGCGGAAAGAGATCGTACAGGCTATCCGGGACAATCAGGTCATCATTCTCTCCGGACAGACCGGAAGCGGTAAAACCACTCAGATACCCAAGTTCTGTATCGAAGCGGGACGGGGCATCGAAGGGAAAATAGGCTGTACCCAGCCCAGGCGTATCGCCGCCATGACGGTGGCTTCGAGAATCGCCGAGGAAATGGGCGAAGATATCGGCCGTTCGGTGGGATACAAAATCCGTTTTCAGGACCAGAGCAGTCCCGATGCGTTCCTCAAAGTCATGACAGACGGAATCCTTCTGGCCGAAACCCAGGGCGATCCCTGGCTCAATGAATACGATACGCTGATTATCGACGAAGCCCATGAAAGAAGTCTTAATATCGATTTTATACTGGGGATTATCCGCAATCTCCTTAAAAAAAGACGGGATCTGAAAGTCGTCATCACTTCGGCGACCATCGATACGGAAAAATTCTCCCGGGCTTTCGGGAATGCGCCTATCATAGAAGTTTCGGGACGGACCTTTCCCGTGGAAGTCCGGTACCGTGAAGAACTGTCTTCCGATGACGGCGATGTTCCCCGCACCTATGCGGAGCAGGCCTGCGACGCTCTGATGGAGATTGTCACGGAAAGTTCCAAAGGGGATATCCTCATTTTTATGCCTACCGAGCATGATATCCGGGAAACCTGCGATCTCGTGAGGAAAAAATACCAGGGCTTCGATGTTCTCCCGCTCTACGCCCGACTTGCCGCAGATGAACAGAAGTCCGTTTTTAAACCCTCTCAGGTGAGGAAAATAATCGTCAGCACAAATATTGCTGAAACTTCCATTACCATCCCCGGAATCCGCTATGTCATCGATTCAGGAGTGGCCAGAATTGCCCAGTACAGCCCCTCATCGGGGACTTTTTCTCTCCCGATCACTGAAATCTCTCGGTCCAGCGCAGATCAGAGAACCGGCCGGTGCGGCCGAATGGAAAACGGGATCTGTATCCGCCTCTACAGCGAAGAGGATTACACGGGACGGACACAATACACACTGCCGGAAATCCTGCGGACCAATCTGGCGGAGGTCATACTCCGCATGACTTCACTGGGAATAAAAGATGTGGCGGGATTCCCCTTTATCGATCCTCCGGCGAAAGCGGCGGTCAACGACGGATTCAAGACTCTTTTTGAACTCGGCGCCGTCAGGAAAGGCAATAAAAAGGTAAAGGGAACCGACTGGCAGCTGACGAAAACGGGGCGGCTGATGGCACGTCTTCCCATCGATCCCCGTCTGGCGAAAATGCTTATTCAGGCGGATCAGGAAGGGTGTCTTGAGGATGTACTGGTCATCGCTTCGGCTCTGACCATTCAGGATCCCCGGGAGAGGCCGGTGGGAAAAGAGGAACTGGCAGACAGTAAACAGGCGCAGTTCAAGGACCGCTTTTCCGATTATCTGACGCTGCTTAATATCTGGAAGGAATACCATCGCATAGAGAAAACCGAATCGACAAGCAAAGCCAGGCGTTTCTGTAAAGACAATTACATCTCCTACAAGAGAATGCGTGAATGGCGGGATATTCATAAACAGATAACCATGATTCTCCGCGAGAATGAATTCCATATTAAAAAAGTCGATTTCAACAGAGTCAAAATCGATAAAACGGAAGAATTCACACCGGAATACACAGCCGTCCACAAGGCTGTTCTCAGCGGGCTTCTCTCCCATCTGGCTCAGAAAAAGGAAAAGAACTTCTACAAGGCCACGAAAAACCGGGAAGTTATGATATTTCCCGGATCGGCGGTATTCAATCACGGAGGCCCCTGGATCGTGGCATCGGAAATGGTGCACACATCCCGGCTTTTCGCCCGCACTGTGGCGCTGATCGATGTCGAATGGATCGAGGAACTGGGTAAGCATCTGTGCACCAGCTCCTATATGGCGCCCCGATGGGAGATGAAAGCCGGCGATGTCCTGGCGACGGAGCAGGTGCGCCTCTATGGTTTTATTGTCATACCGGGGCGGACCGTTTCCTACAGCCAGGTCAACCCTGGCGAAGCGTCGGATATTTTTGTCCGCACAGCGCTGGTGGAAGGGGAGATGGACGGAGGGAAAAGCTTCGGTTTTCTCACTGAAAACAGAAAAAAGCTCGATGAAGCCCGGGAGATGGAGGACAAGCTCCGCAGGCGGAATATTATTATCGGTGATGAAGAGCTCTATCAGTTCTACCGTCCCAAACTGGAAGGGGTCTCTTCCATCGCCGCTCTGGAAATGAGAATCCGGAAAGAGGGAGATAAAGACCTGAAACTGAGCGACAGCGATGTCTATGTTTCCATGCCTTCTGAGGAGGAGCTTGCCCAGTTCCCCGATTCTGTTACGGTCGATGGAGAAACTTTCAAATTCGAATACAATTTCGATCCGGGGAGCCAGAAGGACGGCGTGACGATCAAAGTTCCGACGGGGGCGAACTCCGTAATTCCCGCTGACAAAGTGGACTGGCTGGTTCCGGGCATATATCGCGAGAAAGTGGAAGCTCTGATCAAGGGGCTGCCCAAGGAACACAGGAAAAAACTTGTACCGATTGGTAATACGGTTGATGAAATTGTACGGGATATGCCCCGTGAGGAGAAAAATCTTCCCAAAGCCATCAGCGAATTTCTCTACAGCAGTTCAGGGATCTACATTCCTCCCGGCGAGTTTGACGAGGAGACTCTCCCCGACCATTTGCGTATCCGTATCGCCATTACCGACCAGAAAGGGAAGGAGCTGAAAGCGGGGCGCAAAAAAAATCTCCTTGTGACTGAGCATTCCGAGAAGATCGGAGCCGGACCTATGGCCAAAGCCAGGAGGGAATGGGAGAAATCCGAAATCCGTTCGTGGGATTTCGGCGATCTGCCTGAATCGATTGAGATAAAAGGGAAGGGGCGTGTCTGGAAAGTCTATCCGGCGCTCAAATACCGCGACGGGATAATTTCTCTCAGGCTTTTCGAAAGTCAGAAAGAGGCGGAACGGGAGAACCGGAAGGGAATCACCGCCCTCTATATGAGGGAGTTCTCCAAAGAATTGAAGAATTTCAGAAAGGAACTGGTTCTTCCAGTTGAGCTGAAAGTTGTGACCAATTATTTCAGCGGACCCGATCAGTTTGAAAAGGACTTCTGGTTTTTCGTTATGTCCAACCTGTTCGGAGACAGACGGCCCCGTAACGGGAAGGAATTCGAAGAGGGGAGACGGGAGAGGGGAAGTAGAATCTTTCCATTTGCTGAGTCGATGTTAGAGCGGATCGAGAGTATACTGTCGGCTTATAAAAGGTGCCGGGGAATTGTGTCCTCTCTTGAGAGCAAAAACAGGTTTGCATCGGACATAATGAAAGCCTGTCTGGAGGATCTGGAGTCGATCTGCCCGGCGGATTTTCTGCACCGTTATTCGGAAGAGCGGCTTCAGGATCTTCCCCGATATCTCAAAGCCATCGAGATACGGGCTGAGCGCGGCGTACTGGATCCCTCGAAAGATGAGGAACGGGTGGCGAAAATGCAGTCCGTTCTGAATCAGAGGAAGAAAATGCTCGAGGAAATGCATGAAGGTGTTTCCGCAGAGAAAAAGGAAGCTGTCGAGGAGTTTGACTGGCTGCTCCGTGAATTCCGGGTTTCCGTGTTCGCGCAGCAGCTGAAGACAAAGGTCAAGGTTTCCCAGAAGCGTCTGATTGACCGGATTCATGAGATCCGGGAGATGCTTTAGCCTTAGCGCCGGGATGGCGGATTCTGCCCAGCAGGTTTCTGAGATTGATAGCCGTAGCCCGGCTTTTCGACTTGATGGGAGCCATGACTTTCTGACTGGAAAAACGGGAGGTTTCAAGCTCCCAGAGGCAGAAATGGATTTCTCCCGTACTGTCCAGAACAGGGGAGCAGGTTACGCCGGCAATATCGGGGCTGGACCAGGATTTTCTTTGTTTTACCATGAAGGTCAGCACTTCCGGCAGAGGAATGTCGGGTCTGATCTCCAGTACATTATTGAAAAGTGTGTCGGGATTGTTCTTTTTCAGCTTTTCGCTGAGGTTCCCGCTCACCGATAAAATATCTCCCTTAACATCGCTGATAATGATCGGTTCAGCGTAATTTGTTCCCAGCAGCTTTACCAGATTGTTTAGCGCCGATATCCTGTTTGAGCGGAGATGCACCAGATTGTTCTGCTCCCTCATCATCCTCTCCATTTCTTTACCGAGAGGACCCAGGTTTTCCAGTATTTTCCTTGCCTGGGGCTGGGAGAAGTCTCCGATGCGGGATAGCCTCCTGACATCGTTTATCAGGTTCCGATGATTAAAAAACAGAGACAGTCCCAGCCAAATCTGAAGCGAAAGGGCAATAATACCCCAGAATAAGATATTTTCTCTGTATAGTTTGATTTCCATAAGGCTTCCCTCTTTCAGTTCTATAGCGAGAATGGTCAGGGCAGCTGTCAGAATTATCATAAGAGAGAGTGTGGTAACAAGTCTTGTTGTCCGGATAATTTTCATTTATTCTTCTCCAGCTTTCCGGAAGTCTTCCAGATCGGATTCTGAACCGATCAGAATCAGAACGTCCCCATCCTGCAGTTCTTCATCGGCTTCGGGGAAGAGAAGTTTTTCTGTACGCACCGAATTCCCGTCTCTGTCCAGAGATGTGTAATATCGCCTCAGGGCTCCCAGCCGGAGATTAAATTTCTCTATGAGATTCAGAGAAGCCAGTTTTGTTTTGATAAACGCCGGAGGCAGGGGCATTTCCTGAAGATAAATATCTCTGGACAATTTGACCTTTTCCAGGAGGGTCGGAGCCATGAGATTCATGGCTATTCTGGCTCCTTCTTCCTCTTCAACGTTAACCACTTCGTTAGCGCCGACCTGCTTCAATACCTTATGGTGAGTTTTATTAACAGCCCGGGAAATGATATAGGGGACACCATGCTGCTTCAGGAGCGTCGTCGTAAGGATGCTGGCTTCGATATTATCCCCTATGGCAACTATGGCAGCATCGACCTGGTCAAAAGGGGCGCTGGCGATGGAATCTTCGTCAGCAGAGTCAAGCTGAATAGCCTGGGTTACGATATCCTTGACTTTGTTGATCTGCGCCGGCGTATTGTCTATGGCGATGACTTCAGCTCCTTTTTCCGTCAGGACTTCGCAGATCGTTCTGCCCAGAGTCCCGAGACCGATGACGGCTATTGTTTTGCTCATTTTAAACTCCTGTGATTATTATCCGATCAGCAGTGTCGCTTCCGGATAGGATATGGGCGATGCTTTAGATCTGCCCGATGTGGCCGAGAGAAGGGTCAGCGGGCCGATTCTGCCTATAAACATGAGAATAATGATAAATACCTTCCCGAAAGGGCTGAGCGAACCGGTTATTCCCGTCGAAAGACCGACAGTGGCGAAAGCGGAGACCGATTCGAACATAAGGTCGGACAACGGTGCGTCCTCTGTCAGTAAAAGAAGAAAAAGGACGATGAAAATGGAAAGAACTCCGAATGCGATAACAGTGAAAGCCTGGAGAATCTGGTCTTTTGAAACCTGGTGCCGATAGATCAGGGTTTCATCATGCCCTTTCCGGAATGAGTGAATATAGGCCTGAACGACACCCAGAGTGTTTACTTTTATACCGCCCGCCGTGCTTCCCGATGCGCCGCCGATGAACATGATTCCGATCATGACGATCAGCGTGCCTGTCTGCAGGCTGCCCATGGGGAGGGTATTGAATCCTGCTGTCCTGAGAGTGACGCTCTGAAAAAAAGCGCTGAGATACTGTTCTCCCAAATTCCGCTCAAGAAGCAGCGGTACATGTTCAAGCTTATAGATGATGAACATGCCGGCCAGAGTCAGGAAGAAGGAGAATTGAACAACGACTTTTGTATTGATGGAGAGCTTATACTGTTTTCTCCTGATCAGGGCTTTCAGGCCGGAAAAGAGATCAGTCAAAACGGTAAAGCTGATTCCCCCGGCTATTATCAGTCCGGCAATGGTGAAGTTCATGGCCGGGCTGGAACTGAATGATTCCAGACTGTCGCTGAAGAGGGCGAAACCGGCGTTGCAGAAGGCTGAAACGGCATGAAACAGGGAATAGAACATGGCTTCACCGGGTTTTTTCCCCAGATTTATAAATTGGGGGTAAAGGAGTAGTGCTCCGCCTCCTTCAATGGAAAATGTGAGGATGATTATCCGCTTTACGCTCTTTATTATTGACGCCATATCCGATTCGTTGAGCATATAGGTGAGGAGAGACCGGTCTTTAATGCTCACTTTCTTCCTGAAAGAGAAGACAAGGAAGAACGAGAGCAGCATGATTCCCAGCCCGCCGATCTGTATGAGAACCATGATGGTCAGATGCCCCCAGAAGGTGTAGAATCCGGCTGTATCCACAACTGCCAGACCGGTCACGCAGACTGCTGAGGTTACTGTGAACAGAGAGTTGATGAAATCGATTCGTCCTCCCGTTGTCATCATCGGCATCATAAGTGCAAATGTTCCCGCCAGAATAACAAGTATGAAGCTGAGAACGACGGTTTGAGCCGGTTTGGAAAAAATGGAATGGAGAAATCCTGAAAATTTCCTCATCCTTCCGTAGACTTTTAATATGAGAAGGATGTTTCTTATAATAATGAATGCGAAATAACCTTTGATTTCCGCATCGGCGAATCGTTGTGAAAGAACCTTGTTGCTCAGGAATAGCCCTAAATAGACCACCAGGAAAATTAATGATGGAATGTTTTTTCTAAGGTAATAGAGTTTGTTGCCGGCTCTGACGAAACTCTGGATAGACTCGGCCAACAGGGTCAGAACGAGAATATAGTCTATTACCGTGATAATCCATCGGTAATTTCCCAGGAGTTCGGCGCGATTTTCAAAGAAGAGTCCCGTTACTCCCAGAATCAAAAGCACGAAAAGCAGAAACTTTTTCATATTATGAATTATCTGCTTAAAAAGCTTAAATATTCAAGCATTTTGCCAGGTTTGATATTTACATTTTTCCCAATAAGTTTAGAATACAAGCCGAATAAAGGAGTGCCTATGCTTAAGTTTTTTTCAGGACTGATTGTAGGTTTCATTTCTATCGTTTTCTTTTTTCAGAACAACGAAGTCGGACGTGTCAAATTCTTTCTGAGTATCCTGATATTCCTAAGCTATCTTCTTCTTATCACCAGTATCAGTCATATGAAAAATCCCCATAAAACTAAATAGTATATTATATTCCGGGATATAATTCCGGATCATTTCACGTAAAGGCATTTGGCCCTGCGGGAGAAACGTTATGAAAGGAATCCGTTTTCTTTTTCTGTTTTCTGTTGTGAGTTGGTTTGTTGTGTCCTGTGCAACATATAAGGGGGATATTCCCCTCGAAGGTCCCTGGTGGGAAGTCCGGTATATCTCCCCGGCCAATGGAGACGGCATACAGGTTGTTGCCGAGTTCCCCTTATCCATGGAATATCGAGAAGGATTGGCCCTAGCCGGTTACAGGTTGAGTATCCTCGATGAGTCTGATCGTACAATATGGTCCGAGACTTATGGAAAAAGCATCCCTGAAGGCAAGAAAAGAATAACTGGAAGGAAAACTCCTCTTGATCTTCCCGAAACAGTCCGGTGGAACGGGACGGAAGACAGCGGATCATTTGCTTCTGACGGTTCTTATGTTTTAAAAGTCGATGGCTGGGATTACTCCGGAAATACCGGGTCTGTGATCGGTTTCAGGATCATTGTGGACAATACGCCCCCTTCAGCAGAAATCTCCATTCCCTACAGGAAGTTTTCGCCTAACGGAGATGGAAATAGAGACTTCCTCGATATCTATCAGTCAGGTTCAGGGGAAGATCTGTGGACCGGGACGTTATTCAATTCTCAGGGAGAAGAGATCCGTATTTACAACTGGACCGGTCTTCCATACGCTTTCCAGTGGGATGGCAGCGACAGTCAGGGAAATCTGATAGAAACAGGTGAATACAGCTATAAACTCACATCAACCGATAAAGCGGGAAACAGTTCCCTTTTTGAAGAAACAGGCCTGTATATGGAAAACCGCTTTTTTGTCATATCATGCGATAGCAATCTCTCTCATTTTTCTCCAAACGGAGACGGCATTAAAGACACAGTTTCCATTAAGCTGGGTGCTGATAATGCCACAGATATTGCTTCTGCACAGATGAACATTATCAATGAAAGAGGTGTTGTTGTCAGACACTTTAACCTCGATTCAGGATCCTATGAGGGCTTGATAATCTTCGACGGGAAAAACGATACGGGCAGACTGCTTCCGGAAGGTTATTATTACGCTGTTTATTCAGTCGAATATAATAATGGCAATACGCCTTCTGTCACCTCGGGCGCCCTGGAACTGGATATCACTCCGCCCAGGGCCGTGCTTTCCAATTCGGTAAGAATCTTCTCTCCCGACGGAGATGGAAAATCCGATTCCATATCAATAAACCAGACAACCTCCACCGAACCGGTCTGGAAGGGAGCCATCGTCAATCAATCGGGAAATTCTGTTAAAACTCACCAATGGAATGATAAAGCATTTTCTTTCTCCTGGGATGGTCTGGATGATTCCGGGAATCCGGCTCCTGACGGTTTGTATAACTACGTGTTGGAGTCGACCGATCCGGCAGGCACTTCTGCCCGCTTTCAGTCCAATCCCTTTACTATTGACAGGAGACCCACGCCGATTCAGCTTTCCAATGTGACCAGGGTTTTCAGTCCCAATGGAGATGGATTTTATGATTTTGCTCAGTGGGATATGTCTCAGGAAATCCGTGAGGGTGTAATCTCCTGGAGCAGCAGCATCCAGGATGAGTCGAGAGAGACAGTTTTCGATTACGGGGTACACCAGTCCGGAAATATACCGGAGTCCCTTACCTGGAATGGAATGAATAAAGAAGGAGAAATACAGGAAGGAAAGTTTTTCGTCGTCTATTCTGTCGAATACGAAAAGGGGAACCTGTCCCGTATACTCTCTGAATCTCCTGTTATTCTGGACTTGACACCTCCTTCGATTCAGTGCCGGCTCACGGGGCTTCCCTTTTCCCCTGACGGCGATGGAACCAATGACTCTCTGGTTATTGAGGTCGATGTAACCGACAATTATGCCGTAGATTACTGGACAGCCTATATTCTCGATCCCAATGACCAGGTTTTTATGGTTCTCCCCTCAACTTTATTCACATCGGGTAAGTACATCTGGGACGGGTATTCGGCAAACGGTGAGTTGATTCAGTCGGCTTCGGATTATACAGTGAAAATAGTGGCGGAAGACAGTGTGGGGAATGAAGTCGCGCACACGGAATCACTCCCAACGGACATTCTTGTTCTGAAAGAGGGAAACAGGTTGAAAATCAGTATATCCAGCATCTATTTCAAACCTTTTACCGCCGAATATCTGGATGTTGAACCCCAGCTTGCGGACAACAATATCAGGACTCTCGACAGGCTGGCTCAGGTCCTTCAGAAATACAGCTCTTATAAAATCCGCATAGAAGGTCATGCTGTCAGGGTTTACTGGGATAAGCTGGATCGCTGGCTTAAAGAGGAGAATGATGTTCTGCTTCCACTTTCGGCAAACCGGGCTGAAAGCATCAGAGATGCGCTTATCATGAGAGGAATCGATGGTAATCGCATTTCAACAGGAGGGCAGGGTGGTTATATGCCGGTCGTACCGCACAGTGATCCGATTAACCGATGGAAGAACCGTCGGGTTGAGTTTATTCTTATAAAGTAAAGAAGGAAAGAAATGAAAAAAATAACACTATTGACCTTTGCTGTACTGTTTGTTTTCGGCTGCAAAACGACACCGGAAACTGAGCCGGTGGATTATTCTGATGAAATCGTCCTGATCCAGGTAAAAGGACCGGGTGTGGCACCTACGGGTAACGGATTGCATGATGAGATTGAATTCCAGATTCTCGCCGGTACAAACCATACGCCGGAGAAGTGGCTTCTGGAAATCGTTGATGAACAGGAAAACGCTGTCAGAAAGGTTCCGGGAAAAGGTTCAGCACCCCAATTGTGGTCCTGGGACGGAAAAACAGATAATGGCAAAACAGCTCCCGATGGTCTTTATCGCGGGCGGCTTTCCATCTGGTTCTCCGGTATGTCAGAGCCCTTTATCCAGGAAACAGCCGGATTCGTTGTCGATACGACTGGACCTGAAGGCTCCATCGCTTTTGCCGAAGGGCTTTTTTCTCCCGATGAAGATGGTATTAATGACACTATTGAAATTACTGTCTCGGCGAAAGACGATTTATCGGGCGTTCAGTCCTGGACTCTGGATATATACGATTCGCACGATGCCATGATCAAGAGTTTCAATTCGGAAAGCAATAAAAGCGGGGCCATTGTCTGGGATGGAACTGACAATGGCCGGGTCGTTGTCGGGAGTGCCGCTGATTACAGAGCCGTACTAAGAGCACTTGACAATCTGGGTAATTCCAGTCTTGCGGAAGAGTCCTTTTCAACAGATATCCTCGTTTGGAAGGAAGGGGACACTTTCCGCATACGGGTCAATTCCATAACGTTCAAGCCCTATAGAGCGGATTTTCTCGATGTAGGTGATGAACAGAGACTCAGCAATCTGGAGACTCTCGATCTGCTGGCGGAAAAACTTAAAAAATTTCCGGATCACAGGATAACAGTGGAAGGTCACGCTGTGTCGGTATTCTGGAATAATCCTGTCAAAGCTGAAAAGGAAAACCGGGAGGTTCTTCTTCCTCTCAGCGAAGCCCGTGCGAGGATTGTACTTGAGGCCCTTCAGGAAAGGGGAGTAAACGCTGTTTCCATGGACTATGTCGGTATGGGAGCCATTCGACCGATCGTGCCTTTTTCCGATCTGCAAAATCGCTGGAAGAACAGAAGAGTCGTATTCATCCTGAAGAAATAGAGTATAGTACAGGAATGATTGAATACGTCCTTCCGGGGATATTGCTTTTGTTTTCTTTTTATTTCTCCGGTTCAGAGACAGCCCTGTTTTCTCTGAACCGGCTGTGTTTATTGCTTCCGGCAATACGGATCTTGAATATCTCTCCCATGTTCTCAATCTGAAGTTAAAAAAAGGGAACAACCAGACTTTGGGAGGCTATATCTGCGAGCGAATGGGAGTTATCCCGCTAATTAATGCGGAATATCGTGATTACAAGTTGAAATATACCGTATTTGATGCTGACAAACACTGCATTAAATCGGTCCGAATCCAGCTTCTTGAGGATCCTGTCCATTAATACATATCGTCCGGCTGCTGCGTCGATTCCAGCACGTCTCTCCATAAACTGCCGTCCGGATCTATGAGATTCCTTTTGGAGACAGCCATGGATATGGGTATGTGGACAAAGGCATTATTCCATTGTGAAATGAGCATGGCCGTTCTTCCCGACATGGCCGCATGAACCGCATGGGCTCCCAGTCTCGCGCAATAAATCGAGTCTATCGACGCCGCTACCGATGCCCTGATCATATATCCGGGATCAACATATTTCATAGTGAAATTCACTTTTCTGGACAGGAGATATTCCGTTATCTGCTCTTTCAGAAACAAGCCGATATCTTCAAGTTTTTTATTCCCCGATTCATCTTTCAAAGCCGATTCCGCCATAAGCTTCTGCCCGGCGCCCTCGGCGACAAGAATGACTGCATGATTCTTCTCTGCAAGCCTCTCTTCAAGTTTTCTGAGAAAACCGTTTTCCCCGTCCAGAGAAAAATCGACTTCCGGAACGAGAGTGAAGTTGACATTACTGATGGCCAGTGTCGTGTGTGCGGTGATAAAGCCCGATTCCCTGCCCATTATCTTTACCAGCCCGATTCCATTATGGACACTCTTCGCTTCCGTGTGTGCTGTTCTGACCGCATCTACAGCCTTTTCTACAGCAGTATCGAAGCCGAAGGATTTTGAAACGTAACTGATATCATTGTCTATGGTTTTCGGTATACCGATGATGGATATATCAAGTCCTCTTCTGGCTGCTTCTTCTGATATGGCCAGCGCTCCTCTCTGGGTTCCGTCTCCGCCGATAGTAAAGAGGATATTCAGCTTCTTTTTTTCCAGAGCATCGACGATCCGGGGTATATCGGCCCCGCCTCTGGATGTGCCGAGAATAGACCCACCCGTTTCCTGTATCTGATCGACAACATCGGGATTCAGCTCCTTTGCGGGATATCCGTATTCCGGCAGAAAACCTTTGTAACCATAGGTTATTCCTGATATTTTACGCACTCCGTAAAGATACCAGAGGCTCCTGACGACCGATCTGATAACGTCATTTAATCCGGGGCATAATCCCCCGCATGTAACGATCCCGGCATGAACCATTTCCGGATCGAAATATATGTGTTCTCTCGGTCCTGCCTTTTCCAAAAGGACTTTTTCAGGATGATTCAGTTCATCATTAACTGAAGAAAAGCTATTGTTGTATAATATTTTTAAATTATCATCGATGAAACGTACATCTTTCTGAGCATGAGCTCTGGAATACTTTATGGGCGATTGTCTTATGCATTTTCCCAATTTGGTAATGGTAAAGTCTTTTTCAGTCATTATGGAGACTCCTGGTATATAGATTTTATCAAAAAATACACTTGCTAATCTATCTAAAATGTCTAATATTGAACCGGCTGGATTAAAATTTGATCAGTGGAAAAATCTAATGTCTAGAATTATAATTGGCATACATGGTATGGGTAATAAACCCGATAGGAAATTGCTTCAAAAGTGGTGGAAGCAAGCCGTAAAAGAAGGATTGAAACCCTATGGGAGATGGCTTTTTTTCCGATTTAAGCTTGTGTACTGGGCTCCGGTTCTTCATCCCGAACCTCTTGATCCCCAGATTGTAGATAAAGATCATCCCCTGTATCTACGGGAGAGATATACCCCTGCTGAAAGCATCAGCTCTCCACCTGCCGCAACAGCTCTGAGAAAAAAGCTGAGGAATCGGTTCAACGAACAGCTTGATCATATATTTCTCGATGAAGAAGGGGCATTGCGCTTTAACGGATTGACCAATCTTATTCTGAAAAACTTTGTTAAAGATATAGATGCCTACTATGGCAGGAATATTGATGACAGAAGCCGGACGACTGAAAAAGATGCCATCTGCAATCTTCTAGCACAGACTTTGAAAAAGCATAGAAGAAAAAAAATCCTGCTGATAGCCCATTCCATGGGATCTATCATCGCATGGGATGTGCTTAAGGAATACGCTCCCGAAGTAAAAATCGACACACTTGTAACGATTGGGTCTCCTTTGGGAATACCTGTTATACGTGGCAGGATTCTGAAGGAGAGAAAGAATCCATCAGTGGATAAGAATAGAAAAGCAGAGACTCCGGAGAATATCTCCAGGGCCTGGTATAATCTGGCAGATTTCAATGACAGCGTGGCAATAAATTATGATCTGGCACCAGATTTTACTCCAAACAGCTCCGGAGTGTTTCCGGAAGACCTGCTTGTCGCGAATAAATATGAATATGATGGTAAGGAAAACCATCACAAATCATATGGATATCTCCGCTGTTCGGAAATGGCAGGGATCATCAGGAGGTTTCTCAATTGATAGGACTCAGTTTTGTATTGATACTTTTGGGATTTGTCGCTCTGATTTCCGGTGCCGAGTTTCTTGTCAGATCTTCCTCGAGTCTGGCCAGGAGATTCGGCGTTTCCGAATTGGTCATAGGTTTGACAATTGTTGCATTCGGAACTTCTGCACCGGAACTGACAGTCAATCTTTTTTCATCTCTAAGCGGAGCTAACAGCATAACCCTGGGTAATATTTTAGGTAGCAATATCTTCAATATCCTCCTGATTCTGGGGATCTCCAGCCTTATTTATCCGCTGGAAGTTAAAAAATCAACAACCTGGATTGAAATTCCTCTCTGTCTGTTATCGGGACTGGTTCTTCTTGTTCTGGCAAATGATGTTTTTCTTGATAAGGGAGCCGCTAACGACGTGTCACGCTCGGACGGGTTCATTCTACTGTTTTTTTTCATGATCTTTATGGCTTATACATTCCATGCCATGAGAGATGACAGCTTACAGATGCAGCAGATTGCCGATGCGGTTGAAATAAAAATGACGAGAACTGTCTCTGCGCTTCTCGCCGGTCTGTTTCTTCTTTTTGCCGGAGGAAAACTTATCGTAGATAATTCCGTTGCCATAGCCGAATACTTCGGTGTATCACAGAGGATCATCGGACTGACCATAATTTCTACAGGAACCTCTCTGCCGGAACTTGCCACCTCGACTGTCGCGGCTTTCAGAAAAAAAACGGACATAGCAATAGGAAATATAGTCGGATCCAACATATTCAATGTCTTTTTTATATTAGGTATTTCAGCAGGAATCTCGCCCCTGGCGATCTTCGGAGATTCTTTCAATCCTGATTTGGCGCTTAATCTTATTGCAAGTATACTTCTTTTTCTCTTTGTGTTCACCGGAGGCGGTAGGAAAATACAGAGATGGGAAGGCGGAGTTTTTTTAGTTCTATATGCGGGTTATCTGGTCAATCTGCTAACAAACCCGCAATAAAAGGAAAACATTATTTTTTATCCAAATCGATTTTAATGCTTTTGCCTTCCGACTGCTCCAGATATGTCGTTGTCGTCGGGAAGGCGAACTCGATACCTTCTTTGTTGAATTGCTCCAGGATTTCCAAATTCACATTCTCCGAAAATTCTGTAAAGGCCCAGTAGTCGGCCGGTGCGTACCAGTAAATGTCCAGAATATTCAGCGATTCCGCATTGAACTCATTTAAATAAACTCTCGGGGGAAAGTTCTCCATCATCCCTTCATGATCATTCAGGATATTTTTTATTATCTGCAGGGCCTGTTTCATTTTTTCCGGAGTAGTGGTGTAGGTCACTGTAATATTGGTCACCCGTTTCAGATAGGGTCTCCTTCCGATATTTTCTACAGGCTCCGATGGCCATCTGGTCGTTGGGAATGATAACCTGGTTCCCGGCCAGAGCCAGAGCAAGGCCTCCGATTCCCGGTCCGGCAAGTAGAGAGGTAAAGGGTTTTCCTGTAACTATCTGGATGACTCCGAACAGAGCAAAGAAAATTAAAACAATTCTCAAGATCATGCGGATCATTTCCACTTTAAAAAGTACCTGATTCCTTTAATTACCGAAAGGATCATTCCCAAACCGGTCAGAAGATAAATGACGCCGAAATATACCATATCCCACGGGAATACAGGACTTTCGGGAAGTTTTATCATAAACAGATAGGCTGCTACCAGTTCAATGTGGACAAAAGGTTTGAGCAAAAAGCCTGACAAAGCCAAAAAAACTAGATTTTTGCTTCTCCAGAATACCTAGGAGAATCTCTAAAATAAGATCGGCTATAATGAACAGTATCATGCCGATTGATAGAGCTTCCAGAGACCAGTCAGTAAACACACTTAGATATTGTTCCATACTAAAAAGCATGTACCGTTAAAAAATATGAATCAAGTTCATCCTGCTTTCTGAGCTCAATAGACTGAACTCATAATAAGTTCATTGTTCGGCTTTTTGCAGCGAACTTAAAAAATTGTTGAAATAACCCGTCAGGTCTTCGAGATTCAGTCTGTAATAGATCCTTTTGTTCCTGCCCAGGCTGATATCTATGATATTGAGACGGGTCAGTATTTTCATGTGATAACTGACAGTCGCTTTATTAAGCTCGAGCTCTTCCGCCAGTTCCGTGGAGTACCAGCTCTTGCGGCTTAGGAGCCGGATCATTTTCAGACGTGTCTCGTCGGAAACAGCTTTAAAAAAATCACCGATCTGTTTTTCCAGAAATTCGGGATCGAAAAGTTTTTCAAACTGGTATCCGTAATAGCAGAATATCCGGCATCCGCTCTGATGATAGGACTGTTGTCCTCCACTCAGATAACCTATTGTAAAAAGATATTCTTCCTGGCTGTCGCACTGGTCGTCAAAGGAGACTTTTATTATGGATTTTTTAAACAAAGAGCTGTCTCTGCTGTATATTCCGCTGTGCTCTTTGACCTTTTCTTTAAGAAAACTCTCAATTTTCTCTTCCGCTTGTTCGAAGTAGGTGAAGTAAAACTGATCGAGAAAAAGACGGATTCTGTTCATGGTCTGTTCAGGAAATTTTTTAAGTTCCCTGTAGCTATCGATAATGGTTTCATCCATATCCAGAACCGCCAGCTGGGCCTCAATCCTCTCGAAGCTTTGTTCTTCAGTCTCTTCGTTCCGGGTATCCTCCTCCTCTGTGGACAAAATGAACCCGAGGAGATCATCGGCGGACATTTTCTGAAGGATGTTGCGGAATTGTTTATAGTCGGAAGCTGTTCCCAGAACCCAGCTGGCAATAAGTGCGTAGGGAACCAGAACCGAGTCCCCGTAAAACAGCTTGAGGTCGCCTTTCATAGCGGGGCTGAGATCTTCATAGACGGAATCTATCAAATCCTCGACAAAAGCATCGGGTCTGGAAAAATCGGTGTATTTTTTAAACTCGTCATCATAAGATGCCAGATTATTCAGAAAAGAGTGAAACTCCATCAGCATATTATAGGTGAAATGATCGCCCGTCACGCCGGCTCCTCTACAGCTTCCATTAATTCTATGTGGGTATCCAGTTCTTTGAATACGGGAGACAAAGCCATAATTATGACAATAACGATATTGAGAGAACCGGAAACAGTCAATATGGCAAAGGGGGAGTAGTGTTCCGAAAGAAATCCGAAGAGCAGGTAGGCGATCGGCATGATTCCCAGGCAGACCGAACCGATAATGGAGCTGACTCTTCCCAGATATTCGGGATCAACTCTTGTCTGGAAAAAGACTCCGACGGGCACATTGACGAAGGTGATCGAAGCGACCATAACAAAACCGAAAAGTGTTATCAGGCCAAGGGCGAAGTAGGAATTACCGAAAAAACCGTGCATGGCCACTCCCGCAAGAGTGAAGCACAACCCTTCTACAGTCAGCGCTTTGATCAACAGATTTCTGGTCAACTTGCTGTTTCTCTTTCCGATAATGACGGCGCCGAAAAGAGCTCCCAGCGAAATAACTGACGAGGAAAGGCCGTATAGCTGCTCTTCGATTCCCATCTGCTCCACAATGGCCAGAGGTATGATGATTCCCAGTGATGAAAGAAAGAAATTCAGCATGAGTGCGCTCAATCCGATTCCGATCAGCAGATTATCCTTTCGCGTATAATCAAAACCGCTTCTCATATCTCTGAAGAAGGATTGTTTGACCGAAGCCTCTTTATTCGCTTTGTTGAAATTGAAATCGATAAAGTATTCCGAGACTGATGACAGGAGAAAAGAAATACCGTTAATCAGCAGAAAAGCACCAATGGGAAAGATCGCGTAGATAACGCCACCGATCATGGGAGAAGCCAGATTGATTATGCTCTCCAGCGATTGACGGATCGAGCCGAGCCGCGTCAGCGATTCTATGCGCACGATATCTCTTTGCGCTGCTCCGAAGCTATTGTCCAGGAGAACTGAGGAGATAGAAAGGAGCAGAGTCGTTCCGTATATAAGAGGGAGGGTCAGATCTCCCTTTAGAGTGTACATATAGAGAACTATCATCAGAATCCCGCTGAAGAGATCCGATCCGACAATAAGTATTTTCTTATTCATTCTATCGGCAAAATTTCCCGCAAAGGGGCCGAGAAGAACCCGTGGCAATATGCCGAGCATCAGCGTCAAACCGAAGGACTGCCCCGAACCGGTGAGCTTTAAGACATAGAGACCGATGGCGAATGTATAGATCAGACTTCCGAGTCTTGATACTGACATTCCGGCTACGGAAAGGGCTATATTCCTTTTTTCTTTTATTTCCATATTATCCTCTTATATAAGAATGATCTTACATTTATTTGTGTTTAATCCATATCTAACATAACTCAAATTAAGATTTGTGTCTAATTAAATTTCATTAATATTTATATTAGATATGCATTAAACATAAATTTCCTATTCCATTTCTTTTCCCGGGGACTTATGATCTAAGATATTGAACATCACAGCTATTTATGTGATTATCCATTTCTGACTAATGAAATACAGGAAGTTAAAATGCTTAAAATAGGCGATTACAATAAACTGAAACTAAAGAAAATCGCAAAGGACAGAGCCTGGCTCGAAGCTGAAGGACAGGATATCGGCCTTCCCAAACGGGAAATCCCCGATGGAGCCCGGGAGGGGGATGTCATCCGGGTTTTTGTCTTTAACGATACGAGAGACGCGCTGAGGGCAACCACCGCTGAACCATCTGCCGTAGTAGGGCAGTTCGCCTATATGGTCGTTAAAACTGTGGAGAAATTCGGGGCTTTTCTGGAATGGGGAATTAAAAAAGACCTTTTTCTTCCGGAAAGACTGATGGTTAAAGCCGTTAAACCGGGCGAGAAAATCCTGGTAAGAGTTGTGGACAATCATGAAATGAGCGGCGTCGTCGCCGACGCGGACTGGAAGAAATATCTGAAAGACGATCAGGTGGAAATGCTGAAGGAGGGACAGAAAGTCTCTCTCATTGCCATGGATACTTCAAATCTGGGCACGAGGGTTCTCGTTGACAACAGTTATGTGGGACTGGTTTACAAAGCAGAAGTCTACAGGGAGCCCTATGTCGGACAGAGAATGACCGGCTATGTCGTCAAGGTAAGAGAGGATGGTAAAATCGATATCTCCTTCAAGAGAAAGGGCTGGAACTCCGTTCTCGACACACAGGACGAGGTGTACAAAGCTTTGAAAAAAGCCGGAGGATTTCTCCCTCTCCACGATAAAAGCGAGCCGGATGAGATAAAAAACACTCTCAATATCAGCAAGAAGCTATTTAAAAAATCTGTTGGTAATCTTATGGCGAAAGGGTTGATAGAGCTGACAGATGAGGGGATTAAACTGAAAACCAAAAAGAAATAATCCCCCCGCCGGACAAGGGCATTGAAGGGATTTAAAAAAAGGCTGCCGCAGGGATTATTCTTTGCAGCAGCCTTTTTATTTATAGTGAACTATTAGCCGTTGGCGTCTCTCAGAGCATTGAGAGCTGAACCGGCTTTGTACCAGACTATCTGCTCATCATTGTATGTGTGGTTGAGCAGCATATCGTCCTTTGATCCGTCGCTGTGGATTACAACTGCTTTGAGTTGTTTGCCCGGCGCGAAGCTGTCAAGGCCTTCTAAAGTTATCCTGTCCTGCTCTTCGATGCAGTCATAATCATTGGAATCAGCAAAGGTCAGAGCCAGAATTCCCTGTTTTTTAAGATTCGTCTCGTGGATTCGCGCAAAACTTTTCGCAATAACGGCAGCGCCGCCCATAAAACGGGGACTCATGGCGGCATGCTCACGGCTCGAACCTTCTCCGTAATTGTCATCGCCGATTATAATCCAGGGGTGGCCGGCATCGCGATAGCCCGCAGCTGTATCGGAGAAAGCGATGTTCTTCTCTCCGGTCAGGAGGTTCGTCCCGGTACCGATTTCTCCTGTAAAGTAGTTCGTTGCACCGGTGAGCATATTTCCGGAGATATTTTCCAGGTGACCCCTGTATTTGAGCCACTTGCCGGCGGGGCTGATATGGTCGGTCGTGCATTTGCCTTTGGCTTTGCAGAGCACATACATATCTTTCAGTTCTTCCGGTTTGAAGGGCACAAAGGGCTTGAGAAGCTGGAGACGATCGGAGGTTTCTCTGACGATTACCTCCACGCCTTTACCTTCAGGCATCTGAAATCCCGACGTGTCAGTTATAAACCCTTTGGGAGGCAGAGACGGCGCCTGGGGTGCCGAAAAGCGGAACTCTCCCCCGTCGGGAGTTTTTATCGAATCTGTTGAAGGATTAAAGTCCAGGTTGCCGGTGAAGGCAATCATGGTAACCATTTCCGGACCGCCTATGAAAGAAAGGGTTGCTTTGTTCCCATCGTTTCTGGCGCGGAAGTTTCTGTTGAAACTGTTGACGATGGTATTCTTCTTACCCATTTCGATTCCCTGTCTGTCCCATTGTCCGATACAGGGGCCGCAGGCATTGGCCAGAACGGTTCCACCCGCTTTCTGCAGGATCTCCAGAATTCCGTCCCGTTCCGTCGTGTCTTTGACAACATTTGATCCGGGGGAAATGAAGAAGGGAACTTTCATTTTCAGACCTGCTTTGACAGCCTGCTCCGCCAGATTAGCCGCTTTGGCAAGATCTTCGTAGGACGAGTTGGTACAGGAGCCGATAAGCGCTGCCGATACTTCGAGGGGCCATTCGCCTTCTTCCGCCTTCTTGCGGATTTCGCTGATGGTTACGGCCGCGTCGGGGCTGTGGGGACCGGTCAGGTGCGGTTCCAGTTCGGAAAGATTGATTTCGATTATCTGGTCGTAGTAATCCTCCGGCTTGCTGTAGACTTCGCCGTCGGCCAGCAGGTTTTCTTTATTCGCCGCAGCGAGATCGGCCAGGTCGGCTCTTCCTGTGGCGCGGAGATAGATATCCATATTTTTATCGTAGGGGAATAGGGAACAGGTGGCTCCCAGTTCCGCGCCCATATTGGTTATGGTGGCTTTTCCCGTACAGCTGATGGTATCGCATCCTTCTCCGAAGTACTCCATAACCCTGTTGGTACCGCCTTTTACAGTCAGTTCCCCGATGAGGTTGATAATGACATCTTTGGGCGAACACCAGCTGTTAAGTTTTCCTGTCAGTTTAACGCCTGTGATTCCGGGATTTTTCACTTCCCAGGGCAGTCCCGCCATGACATCGCAGGCATCGGCCCCGCCGACTCCGCAGGCCGCCATGGACAATCCGCCGGCATTGGGCGTATGAGAGTCCGTACCGATCATCAGGCCACCGGGAAAGGCGTAATTTTCAAGAATAACCTGATGGATGATTCCGGCTCCGGGTTTCCAGAAACCGATACCGTAACGGCTGGAAACAGAGGAGAGGAAATCGTAAACTTCTTTGTTTTCATCAAGAGCTGTACTCATATCATGAGCCTCGCCCTCGCGTCCTCTTATCAGGTGATCGCAATGGGTCGTCGCCGGAACAGCTGACTCTTCACGACCCGTCAGCATAAACTGGAGCAGTGCCATCTGGGCGGTGGCATCCTGCATGGCAACACGATCCGGCTGAAGGAGAAGAAAGCTTTTTCCTCTGGTCAGATTCTGGTTTTCCGGGTCGATCAGATGTCCGTAAAAGACTTTCTCAGTCAGTGTCAGCGGCCGGTTCAGCCGTTTCCGGATCACTTTCAGATTTTCAGATTGAGTGGAGTAGGTTTTCTTCACCTGATCTGCCGTCGTTTTCATTTCCGCCATAAAAAAGCTCCTTTAATCGCTCGGGCTCAAAAGTATATACGCCCTTTTTTTTAATTTGTTTTAGATGTAGTATACTCCCATACTACTTTAACGGAGTACCGGAAAATGGAAAACAGAAAAAAGAACTTTTTCTATTATATAAATAAAATCTTCAGACCCTTTAATACCATAAGACTGGTTATAATAAATATCCTCTTCTGGGGCATTCTGGTTCTTCTTCTCATCGGCTTATTTTCCGGGGAAAAAATAGTCCTCCATGGAGATAGCAACGCAATGGTTCTCGATATAGAGGGAGCGGTCGTGGAGGAGCTATCCGGAACGGATCTCAATCAGGCTTTCCGGAGCATCAACGGATATGTGAAAAGCGAAACACTTTTATGGGATGTCCTCGAATCCATTGACCGGGCCCGGACCGATTCGCGAATCAGCCTGATCTACCTCGATCTCCGGTTCATGGAAAGCGCCGGAATGGCGGCGTTGACCGAAATCCGCCAGGCTCTCCTGCGGTTCCGGGAAGAGGGAAAAACAATCATAGCCTACTCGGACTATTACGATCAGGTTAATTATTATCTGGCATCGGCTGCCGATGAAATATACGCCGACCCTCTGGGAGATTTTTTCATACAGGGATTTTCCCTTTACAACTGGTATTACGGAGAAGGTCTCGAACGGCTCGGCGTCGATGTGAATTATTTCCATGCGGGCAAATACAAATCCTACGGAGAAGTCTATACCCGGTCGTCCATGTCCGATGAAGCCAGGGAAGCCAATAGGAAATGGAGCGGGGACCTCTGGAATCATTATGTGGAGACAGTCTCATCGGGCCGTTCCATAACCCCGGATAAATTCAATCGGTTTATCGATGATTATGTGCGCCTCCTCGATGAAGCCGGAGGAAATTCCGTCAGGGCGGCTGTCCGCGTCTCCCTGCTGGACGGTTTAATGGACCGTTCGGAAATCCAGGACCGGTTGATCGATCTCTGCGGATACTCTCTTGAATACGGATCCTACAATCAGATTTATTACAATGATTACCTCGTTCTCGAGCGCGATCTATTTGCGCCGGAAGGAGATAAAGTAGCCGTTATCAATGCCAGCGGCACCATATACCACGGTTATGAGGATCCGGGAAATATCGGGGGGGATTCCCTATCCGAACTCATAGAAGCCGTTCAGTTTGATAACTCCTATAAAGCTCTTGTGCTCCGGGTCGACAGCGGCGGCGGCAGTGCCTTTGCTTCGGAAATCATCAGGAGGAAGCTGCAGCGGCTCCGAGACTCAGGTGTTCCGGTTATCGTGTCCATGGGGTCTGTTGCGGCTTCCGGAGGATACTGGATCAGCACGGCCTCCGATGAGATCTGGGCCCAGCCGACGACCATAACGGGATCGATTGGCGTTTTTTCCCTTGTCGCGACCTATCAGGATCCCCTGAAGGAATATCTGGGCGTCAATGTCGACGGAGTGGGCACGACCTGGCTGGCCGGTGGCATGAGAAGCGACCGTGAACTCGATCCCCGTGTGGGAGACATCTTCCAGCAATCGGTCGATTTTATTTACAGGCAGTTTCTCGGATATGTCTCTCTCGTCAGAGGGATGACGGTAGATGAAGTCGATGCCGTTGCTCAGGGGCGGGTCTGGAGCGGCGTTCAGGCGAGAGATTTAGGGCTTGTCGATAAACTGGGAGGTCTGGATGAAGCTGTAAAGTCCGCCGCATTACTGGCCGGTCTGGATGAAGGATCTTATGCAACCGAGTTCGTCCGCCAGGAAATCCCCTTTGGAGATCAGATGCTCACTGCGCTTCTCGATAAGGCTGTAATCAGAAGTTTCGCAGCTGATCTGTCGGGCTTTTTCACAGTGGCGGAAAACCCCGTAATCAAAAAACTGCGCAATCTTGAGGAGCTGAATGATCCTTCAGGAATTTATGCGTTGACGGAGTTGAATTTTCAATAATGGATCTACAAAAAATACTTGTCGTTTTTACATTATTATATGCACCTGTCCTTCTCTTTTCATTTGAACCTAAGGGCCCGCTGCGGAGTAAGAACTATTATGTCCCCTTTATCCCGTTCTATTCTTTTCCCGGAGAAGGGGCGGCATCGGGAGAAAAAGGTTCATTAAATGTCACGCTCGCTCAGTATTACGTTCAGGATATCGTCTCCGAGTTTCATTCTGTTTCCACCGGCGGGTATCTGATGGAGAGATTTACCGATTACGAAGGATATGTACTGGAGCCGACGCTCTCTTTTAATCCTCTGGACAGTCTTGAAGCGGGGATAACTTCGCGATTACACTTTTATTACGGCGGTATTTTCGATAGCGTTTTTGAAGCTTTTCACGAACTTTTCGGGTTTCCCAACGGCGGGAGGGAGAGTTTTCCTCAAAACGATGTGTATATCAGCATACACACCACTTCGGGAATCGATCTTTTTCTCGATGATAATCTGACGGCCATTGGCGACACGGATCTCTTTGTGAAATGGTCCTTCCTGAATATAAGCGCAATGGATCTGGCTTTATGGGGCGCCCTGAAGCTACCCACAGGGGCGATGGAAAATATCAGCGGCTCCGGTTATGCCGATCTGGGACTGGCCCTTCTGGCAGATTTTCACTTTTTCAAACGATTCGCGTTTTTTCTGGAGACGGGGATTGTTCTGCCCGGCCAGCTCCTGGCCGGAAAATCGGAATATCCTCTTCCTGTGTTTCACCTCATGGCGGCATCGGAGTTTATGGTGACGGAAAACTTTTCGCTTCTTCTGCAGTTTAAACTCAATACGTCTCCGATCGCTGAAGGTGTAACGGTTCCGGAAAACATCACCTACACGGCTAAACTTATTCAGCCTATGACAAACATCCTTTTCGGAGCTATCTGGAAAGCCGGTCCGGTTAAAATCCAGTTCAATCTGGAAGAGGATGCCTTTACTAACAACGGGGCCGATCTTATCGCGAACCTTACTCTATCCACATCCTTCGACCTGTACTGAAGCGAACCTCTTTATGGCAAAAACGTCCTGAAGTGTACTATCCTTTAATGGAGACAGGAGAACCCATCATAGTTTTCCCGGGGAGCCGGATATGAGGATAAAAATTATACTGTTGATTGTTACAACGGTTTTGCTTCTGACAGGTTGCAAAGGCGAATCGGAGGAGAAATCTTCTCCCCGGACCTATGTCTCCATAGGAACGGGCGGAGTCACCGGCGTATATTACCCGACGGGCGGAGCCATAAGCACTATCGTAAATAAAAAATCCAACGAGTATAATCTCAACGTTTCGGCGGAATCGACAGGCGGATCGGTATTTAATATCAATGCCATAATGAATGGCGATATGGCATTCGGAATCGTTCAGTCGGACCGTCAGGCCCAGGCATACAGAGGCGAGGCCGAATGGAGCGAATCGGGGCCGCAGGAAAAATTGCGATCGGTTTTCTCCATTCATCCCGAATCGGTGACCATCCTGGCCGCCGTAGACGCCGGAATTGAAAGCATTAGCGATCTGAAGGGAAAAACCGTCAATATCGGGAATCCCGGATCCGGAAACAGGGGAAATGCCATTGATGCACTGGAGAATGGCGGTATTAACTGGGAAACCGATCTGATAGCGGAGGGAATGAAAGCTTCCGAAGCGGCAAAAATGCTGCAGGAAGGGAGAATCGACGCTTATTTTTATACGGTTGGACATCCGAGCAGTTCCTTCAAAGAAGCGACAGCGGGGCGCCGGGCCGTTAAATTTATTCCCGTTACCGATATTCAGAACCTACTCGATAAATACAGTTATTACGCCAAATCGGAAATCCCCATAGAATTCTATCCCAATGCGGCTAATGAGGAAAACATTCCGACTTATGGGGTTAAAGCTACGCTTTGCACTTCTTCCGATGTTCCTGACTATATCGTTTATGTTGTTACAAAAGAGATCTTTGATAATTTTGAAGAGTTCAAAACCCTTCATCCCGCTTATGGTTTGCTTACAAGAGAAAACATGCTCGACGGACTGACCGCGCCGATTCACGATGGCGCCATGAAGTACTACCGGGAAGCCGGGTTGAAATAGAATTTCACGGGGAAACCTGTTTTTACAGAATATATATACTGTGCTATAGTTCTCATCAAACCTATGTAAGAAAGATAATTCATAAAGGAGTTTTTTAATGGAAATGAGATGGAATCTCGACAATCTGTACACATCTTTTGACAGCGTCGAGTTTAAAAACGATCTTGCTATGATCGATAAACTTATCGAAGAGACAGCTTCCTGGGCGGAAGAGAAGCTCAACGATAAAGTCAATGCACTGGAAAAAATAACCTGGTGGCTCGAAAGGGAAGTCATTCTGGGGCATACCTATTCCAGATTGAGCTCATTCGCCGGTCTCAGGTTCAGTGTTGACGCCTCGGACAGCAGGGCCCGTAAATATGAGGAAATTCTGGAAGTGAAAATGTCCGGGCTCACTAAAGCTCAGACACTTTTTATCAAATGGCTGCCCGGAGTCGAAAATCTGTCCGGTCTGATAGAATCATCCGCCTACCTGCAGACCCACCGTTTCTACCTCACCGAACTGGTCGAAAAAAGCCGTTATATGCTTTCGGACGATGTGGAAGTCGCCATGGCGAAAATGAAAAATACCGGTTCCAATTCCTGGTCCCAGCTTTGGAATGTCCTCACTTCAAACCATCTGGTGGAAATCGAAATTGATGGTGAGAGGAAAAGTCTTCCCCTTCCGGTTGTCCGGAATATGGCTTATGACAAAGATGCCCGGACGAGGAAGAAAGCTTATGAAGCGGAATTGGACTCTTACAGTAAAATCACCGAATCCGCCGCAGCATCTCTCAATGGCGTAAAAGGCGAAGTCATAACCAGCTGTGAATTGAGAGGATATGAGTCCCCCCTGGAGATGACCTTAAAAGAATCGCGTATGGACAAAGCCACTCTGGACGCCATGCTCGGTGCGATGAAAAAGTCTCTTCCCTCATTCAGAAAGTATCTGAAAAAGAAAGGGGAGCTTCTGGGGCATAAAAACGGATTGCCTTTCTTCGACCTATTCGCGCCTATGGGCGAGTCGGACATGACTTTCACATATAGCGAAGCCAGAGAATTTATTGTAAAGAACTTCAGGAATTTCAGTGATGAGCTGGCGGACTTCGCAGACAGTGCGTTCGAGCGGAACTGGATCGACGCCGAACCGAGAGAAGGAAAAAGGGGAGGAGCTTTCTGCGCCAATCTCCACGTTATCGGAGAAAGCCGGGTTATGTCTAATTTTACCGGAAGCTTTTCCGACGTTACGACCCTGGCTCATGAACTGGGACATGCTAATCACGGCCATTGTCTCAGGAATGAGACATATATCAATTCCGATTATCCCATGCCGCTGGCCGAAACCGCATCGATTTTCTGTGAAACGATAGTTGTCAACGCCGCTTTGAAGGAAGCCGATGAGAAACAGGCTTTCACCATACTGGAAAGTTCCATTTCCGATGCCACTCAGGTTATTGTCGATATTTACAGCCGTTATCTTTTCGAAACAGAGCTCTTCGAGAAAAGAAAAGACAGTTCCCTTTCCGTAGAAGAGATGCAGCAGGCTATGATCAACGGGCAGAAAGGATCATACGGCGATGGTCTGGATCCCGATTGGCTGCATCCCTATATGTGGGTCTGCAAGCCCCACTATTACTACAGCGATGCCAACTTCTACAATTTCCCCTACGCCTTCGGGCTTCTTTTCGCCAAAGGTTTATACGCCGAATATCTCAAGAGGGGAGAACCCTTTATTGAAAGTTACAATGAGCTGCTCAGGGCAACAGGCAGCAATAATATCGCAGATGTGGCCGCCCGTATGGGAATCGATGTCAGGACTGAGGACTTCTGGAAATCTTCGCTGGATATTGTAGCTCAGAATATTGAGACTTTTCTGAAAATATCCTGACAGGTAGACCGATTTTTTGTGGAGCCGTCGATGTTCGACGGCTTTTTTATATTATAAGGCCTTATATAAAATTCAAAAAACCATCGACAGTTGAAGAAAAGCAGTGGTACTATTTATGTAAATCGTAATTATTAAAGTTGTTTTTTAAGGATTTCATTTAAAAAGCCATTTAAAACACAGATTTTATCAACTTGAAAAACAGCTTGATGTACGGTTTGGAACAACTTATAATCACTTGTTAAAGATATCATTTTCCAAGTGATATTTCAAAAAAAGAAAGGAGATTTGAATGATTCGAAGAAAAGCAATTGCACTGGTATCAACATTTATGCTTTGTGCTTCCTTCAGTGTTTTCGCTGGTGGCGGTCAGGAAGTAGTTGTCGAAGAAGATGCAAAACAGGAATCACAGTTTGAAGGTGTAACAGAAGTTAACTACGGGGATTACGAAGTCGGTAAAGCCGGCGGACAATTCATTATTTCCGTTGTAAGCGATCCCAAAACATTTTTCGACGGTGTTGCCTCTGAAACCTCTTCAACTGACATCACCTACAGACTCTACACACCTCTTGTAAGCAGAGCTCAGGACGATCTGGAATGGCAGCCCATGGCTTCCGAATCCTGGGAATTTTCTGCCGATCAGAAAACTATCACCCACCATATCCGCAAAGGTATGAAATGGTCTGACGGTAAACCTCTGACAGCGCAGGACTTCGTTTTCGCATACAACCATGTTATGCTGAGAGAAGACGTAGGCTCCAACTCAAGAGACGGAATGTTTGTAAACGACCTTCCCGTTAAAGTGAAGCTGATCGATGACTATACTTTTTCCATCACTGCGGATACGGTATACGCCGGTATGCTCTCCATCAGTAACTCCAACCCCTATCCCCGCCACATCCTCGGACCAGTTATCGGATGGACAGAAGCTGACGGATATGACTACGAGTATGATGTCGTAGACGGAGAAGTTGTTGAAAAGAAAGCTGAAGGTATCGATTACTCGGCTCTCACCTCTTTCTGGGGTGTTGATGCGAACGTGACAGAAATTGTTGGTAACGGACCTTTCGTTATCTCCGAGTATGTTCCTTCCCAGAAGATCGTTCTGAAAAAGAACCCTTACTACTATGAAAAAGACGCTAAAGGCAACCAGCTCCCCTACCTGGATGAACTGGTAATGCTTATCGTAGCGGATCAGGATACTCAGCTCGCCAAATTCCAGTCCGGAGAAACCGATTTCTACGCTCTCAGGGGTGAAGACTACGCTGTTCTCATCGACAAAAAAGAAGCTCTCGGTTTCGATATCTACAATGTCGGACCTGTAACTTCAACCCAGTTCATTACTTTCAACCAGAACTACAACGCTGTTGAAACTCCTGAAGAAGTTCTCTACTGGAACAACAATAAGCTGTTCAGACAGGCTATGGCTCACGTCGTGGACAGACAGACAATCATTAACAATATCGCTTACGGTTTCGGCTATCCCCAGTACTCTTTCGTACCCCGGTTCAGCCCCTACTACTGGGACGATGTTGACAACAAAGCTTTCAAATACAACCCCGAACAGGCCAAGAAAATTCTCGACGAGCTCGGATGGACTGATACGGACGGCGACGGCATCAGAGAAGATGACAAAGGTAGAAAAATCTCATTGAGAATGACTACCAACGCCGGAAACAGAGTAAGAGAAGCTATCGGCGAACTCTTCGCTCAGGAAGCCAGAAAAGTCGGTGTTGAAGTAAACTTCCAGCCTGAAGACTTCAACACTATGGTAGGAAAACTTCTCGGTGGAGATAACTGGGATATCATTCTTATCGGTCTCACTGGTTCTGTTGACCCCATCAGCGGCTCCAACGTTTACCCCTCAAACGGTAACCTCCACATGAATGAACCCAATCAGGAAAAACCGAGAAGAGACTGGGAAAGAGTTGTAGACGATGCATGGAAAGTTGCCAACAACACAACTGACGAAGCTCAGAGAAAACGCGGTTGGCAGACAATTCAGGAAGTATGGGCGGACGAGCTCCCCTGGATCTACACTTTCAACGCAGCTGCTATGCATGCCTATGACAAAGAACTCGGAAACATTCAGCCCAGACCTATCGATAATATGGGTTGGGCGGGAATCATCCAGTATCTCTACTGGAAATAATATTCCGCTTCCCGGAGCGTAATATTACCGGCCTTACTGGCTTAATTAAAAAATAATTCACTGTTCCCTTCCCCTTACGGGGAGGGGAGCGTTTTCTAAGGACAAAAAATCTATGAACAAGAACAAGGATTTTTACGTACGTTTATCCTTACTTGCCGACCTTATTCTGATAGCTGTATTGATCTTGACCGGCACAAACTGGTTTCTTTCAATTGTAGTCGTTGAAACGGCCATGTGGCTTGTCAGATGCTATTGGCTCAGCAGAGTTTTATTACTTTTTATCGGAAAACGTCTTCTCCATATGATCCCGATCGTACTGTCGGTCGTGGCTATCGGATTCTTTCTCATACAGTTGGCCCCAGGGGATATTTTTACCCAGATGACCCTGAACCCGAACCTTAAACCTGAAACTGTAGACCGCTATCGGGCTGCCTTCGGGCTTGATAAAGAGTGGTATGTTCAGTTTTTCAGATATATCTGGAACGCTCTTCATCTCGATTTCGGTTTTTCCATAAATTATAGAACCCCTGTATTTCAGATGGTCAGCCAGAGAGCGGGCAACACTCTGACGCTGGCTATTTCGACAATTATTCTTGCCTGGGGTTTGAGTATACCGGCAGGTATCTATTCCGCGACTCACCAGTACAAACTGGGAGATCAGGTTATTACTGTTCTCGCATTTATCGGACTGGCGCTTCCCAGTTTCTTTGCCGCCTTTCTTCTTATCTTTCTCGTTTCCAGTACGGGAAGCTGGCTGCCTATCGGCGGAATGTGGAGCGTTGATGTCGCTCAGATGAATGTTTTCCAGAAAGCGATAGACCTTCTCAGACACATGGCTATCCCCGTTTTCGTTCTGGCATCGAGAAATATGGCTTCCTTAACGAGAATCATGCGTGCCAATATGCTGGAGATAATGAGCCAGCAGTACATAACCACGGCGCGGGCAAAAGGTCTGGCGGAAAAGACTGTTGTTTACAAACACGCGCTCAGAAATGCCATAAACCCGATGATTACCATTTTCGGTTATCAGTTCGGTTATATCCTCGGAGGATCGGCTCTGGTTGAAGCTGTAACGGCATGGCCCGGTCTCGGATCTCTGATGCTCCAGGGAATCATGTCCCAGGACCTCTATCTGGTTGTGGGGAGCCTTGTCTATGGAGTCGCCCTGCTCGTAATAGGTAACCTGATTGCCGACATACTTCTGGGTATTGTCGACCCGAGAGTGAGGATTTCATAAATGAGTGATATAAAAACAGATAAAAACGAACAGCTTGAGCTTAAAGAGGGACTGGCCCACAAAGAAGAGGGGCTCTGGTCCGTTTATCTCAGGCGCTTTAAAAAACATAAACTGGGAAATCTGGGATTCATCATCCTGGCCGTGTTTTATACGTTGGCTCTTCTTGCCGACTTTGCTTCTCCTTACAGTATGGGCTGGACTGATAAGATGAAATCCTACCATCCTCCATCAAAAATTTACTGGACCTATAATGACGGGGAGAAAACCCGTTTTAAACCTTATGTTTACGAGCAGAAAATCGTCAACATCGCTTTTAAGAAATACGGTGTAATCGCTCCTTATTCCATGCGCGCTATATCCATTGAAACCATCCCCGGCAAAGCGGAGTTGCGTTCTATAGCCAACCAGAAAGATTATAATGAGCGGAAGAACACCATTGTTACCGAAGTGGCCAGCTTTTACGGCATTTCTTCAACCGGAGAAGTCGCCGGAAGACTGGAAGCGGCAATCGCCGAACTGGAAAAAAGCTCCGATCCCGACGCCAGCATGATTTTCAATATCGGAACCAAAGAAGTTAACGGAAAAGAGGAATCTCTCGACATTCACCTGGTTAAGGGTAACAAAAATTTTATCAGCTTTTTCAATCGAGGAATTCCCTATGAGTTTCTGGGGCTTTTCAAAACTGACATTCATTTTTTCGGTTCGGAAACAGGCGGATTCTTTCTCTTCGGAGGAGACGCACTGGGCCGTGACCTTCTTTCCAGATTGCTCCATGGTTCCAGAATCTCTCTGACAGTCGGTATCGTAGGATCCATCATTTCCTTTATCATCGGATTGATTATCGGTGGTATTTCCGGGTTCTTCGGAGGCTGGGTCGATTCTGTACTAATGAGATTTACGGAAGTCGTCATTTCCTTTCCTTCCATTTATCTGCTCTTCACATTGCGGTCTTCTCTGCCTTCAGGGCTCAACTCGATTCAGATTTATATGCTGATTATTATTATTCTGGCATTTGTGAGCTGGGCATCGCTGGCCCGTATTATCAGAGGAATGGTTCTCTCTCTCAGAAATGAGGATTATGTCCTCAGTGCCAAGACGATGGGACTTTCCGATATCAAGATTATTGTGAAGCACATTCTTCCCAATACGGTCTCCTTTGTCATTGTCCAGCTGACTCTCTCCATTCCCGGTTACATTCTCGGTGAATCGGCTCTGAGTCTTCTCGGTCTGGGTATTACAGAACCGCAGTCCAGTTGGGGTAATATGCTCTCCGTAGCCCGAAACTACAGAGTCGTTCAGGACTTTCCCTGGATACTTATCCCAGGTTTCACAATCTTCCTGTCCATCATGGCATGGAATTTCTTCGGCGACGGTGTCAGAGATGCGGTTGACCCGAAGAGTAAACACTAAAAGATAACAGGGGCGATGCGTTAGCGTCGATGACCCCTGTTCGTCGAGAAAAGAGGATGATGTAAAAATGGGAAATAACGAAAAAAACGAAAAGATAATTGAAGTCAAAGGGCTGAAAACACACTTCCACCTCCATGATCATACTGTTCGAGCGGTAGACGGAGTGGACTTTTATGTCAACGCCGGTGAGACTCTCGGAATCGTAGGTGAATCGGGATGCGGTAAATCCATCACATCCATGTCGATTATGCGGCTCATCCAGTCTCCTCCCGGAAAAATAGAAGGGGGGGAAATCCTCTTTCACGGGGAAGACCTTGTGACTGCTACCGAAGAGAGAATGAGGAAGATCAGGGGGAACAAAATCTCCATGATTTTCCAGGAACCCATGACGTCTCTCAATCCCGTCTACACTGTGGGGTACCAGATCTCCGAAGTTCTCATGCTCCACAGAAAGATGACTCAGGACGAAGCTCTCAAAGAAAGCGAAAGATTGCTCGACCTGGTCGGCATATCCGATCCCGAGGAAAGGGTCAACGAGTATCCCTTTCAGCTTTCCGGTGGTTTGAGGCAGCGTGTCATGATCGCGATGGCCATGGCCTGTCAGCCTGAGATACTGATTGCCGACGAGCCTACGACTGCTCTCGATGTAACGATTCAGGCACAGATCCTTCACCTTATGAAAGATCTGAAGGAAACTCAGAATACGGCGACTATTTTCATTACTCATGACCTGGCTGTTATCGCCAGCTTTACTGACAGGGTCATGGTCATGTACTCCGGTGTCTGCGTGGAACAGGCTCCGGTTAAAGAGCTGTTTAAAAATACAAAACACCCTTATACGGAAGGGCTTCTCAGTTCAGTTCCCGTTCTCGGAGAGGGGAAATATGAAGCTGACGGCAAACGGCGTTTTCTCAAAACTATCGAAGGAAGTCTGCCCGATCAGAGGAATTATCCCAAAGGGTGCCGTTTTGCACCGCGTTGTAAAAAAGCCATGGCCAAATGTCATGAAGCGGAACCGGCTTTAATCGATCTGACCGATGAGCACCAGGTTCGGTGTTTCCTTTACAGCGATGAAATTCAGGTGAAGGAAGAAGCCGGAAAAAACGGTAAATCTACAGCTAAGAAAGTAAAGGAGGGAAAATAAATGAGCGAAACCATACTCAGAGTAGAAAATCTCAGAAAAATTTTCCCCGTTAAGGCCAGCGCCTTTTCCAATAAGAAATTGATGCTGAAAGCGGTTGACGGAGTTTCCTTTGAACTTAAAAAAGGTGAAACTCTCGGTCTGGTAGGGGAGTCCGGGTGCGGAAAAACCACAGTCGGCCGAACGCTGCTCCGCCTTTATGAAGCGGATGGGGGAAGGGTTTATCTCGATCCCGAAGATATGGACACGGTGGGAATCGGTCTCCTTGATAAAAAATATCTCGCTCTCCAGGATGAACTGGTGGAACTTCTGAAAACCAGGCCGAAAGGATATAAATCCAGAGAGAGGGCACTCAATAGAGAAATCAAAGAGATTAAAGGCAAAGCCGATGCAAAGGCCAGGGATAAGGATTTCCTTGTCATGGACAGGGAGACACTCAAGAAAAGCCGTCAGAGAGTTCAGATGGTATTTCAGGATCCCTGGGCATCTCTCAATCCCAGGATGCTTGTAAAGGATATCATTTCCGAAGGCGTGAGAGAGTTCGGAATGATGAAAGGGGAAGAAGTGGACAGGCTCGTCTCTGATCTGCTCCAGAAAGTCGGGCTTCCCAAAGCGGCAGCTGACCGGTATCCCCATGAGTTTTCCGGCGGACAGAGACAGAGAATCTGTATCGCCCGCGCTCTGGCGGTCAATCCCGAAGTCATTGTTTGCGATGAGCCCGTTTCGGCGCTTGATGTTTCCATACAGGCACAGGTTCTCAATCTTCTGATTGAGTTGCAGGAAGAATTCGGTCTGACCTATATCTTTATAGCCCATGACCTAAGTGTCGTTCAGTACATTTCCGACAGAGTCGCCGTTATGTATCTCGGAAAAATGGTGGAAATGGCGGAAAGCGTTGAATTATATGAATCTCCCCGCCATCCCTATACCCGGTCCCTTCTCGATTCGGTTCCCGTAGCTGATCCTGAACTGGATAGCGAACTGGTTCCTCTGGAAGGCGATGTTCCCAGCCCCGTAAATCCTCCGAGCGGATGCTATTTCCACCCGCGATGCAAGTACAAAACTGAGATTTGCATGAGGGAAGCTCCGGAGTTGAAAGAACATGAACCCGGACGGCTTTATGCTTGTCATAATCCATTGAAGTAAGGATACAGGTATTACATGGCTAAACTGGATATTCGTATAAAGGAATCCGGAAAAGACAGCCTGAGAATAGAGTTGGGCGGCAGAAGCCGCCTTCTCTATTTAATAATCTTTCTTTTTTTATCAACAGCTGTCTTCCTGTCTATAGATTTTTCCTATGATTTTACATCAGCCCGGATAGGCGGGACTCTCTTCACATTCCTTCTCATTCTGATTTCTCTCGGAGTCACCATTACTGTCCGATCATTTACAATTGATAAATCCATTGGCGAACTGCAGAGAAATATAGGTTTGCCATTGGGAATATTTACAAAGACCCTGAAGAGCTTTCCCCTCGGCAGCAAACCGAAATTTCTCATTCGTTCGGACGGTCATATTTATAGCCGGGAAAGCATGGGAGGATCCCGTTTTTCCCAAACCGCCGGTACGGCTATGGCCCGTGGACGGAGCAAAGTGTCTCTTCGTCTGGAGATGGAGGAAAGCACGGTTACCCTATGCGAAGGCCCATCAAAAGAGGAAATCCAGCAGGCGGCCGCTTATCTGTCGGCTTATCTCGGGATTCCCCTGTCTGAGAGTAATAATTGACCTGAGTCTGCAAAGACAAAAAATCCCCCGGGAACGGGGGATTCGATACTCGTTATATTTCAGTTGGAAGCCTTGATCTCAGTCCAGGCGTGGTCTACCACTTCATTGAAATCCTTCAAATCCACATAAACTTCACACTTTTCAACTACGGCCTGAGGCGGATAAATCGCTTCGTCGTTTTTCACTTCATCGTCGAGCTGATCTCTGACTGACGGGATAGGCGTCGCATATCCGATATAATCGGCATTTCTTAAGGCTATGTCTTCCCTGCACATGAAGTTGATAAATTTTTCAGCCAGCTCTTTATTGGCCGTATTTTTGAGAATGACCCAGTTATCAAACCAGATATTCGAACCTTCATCAGGTACGCGATAGGCCATTTGGGGATTTTCTTCGATAATCCACCCGTAATCACCTGAATAGGCAAGGGCCAGATCGATTTCCCCGGAGGCCAGCATATCTTTCAAATTGTCTTCTCCGTAGGCCAGTACAAGTGGCTTCTGCTCGATGAGGAGGTTTTTGGCTTGTTCTATTTCCCCAGTATTCGTGCTGTTCAGAGAAAAACCCAGTTTTTTCAGAGCAACGGCGAAAGAGTCCCGGCTGCTGTTGTACATACCGATTTTCCCCGAGTATTTTTTATCCCAGAGAACATCCCAGCTGTCAACCGGATCGCTGATTTTATCGCTGTTGTAGAGAATGCCCAAAGTTCCCCACATATAGGGGATGGAATATTGATTACCTTTGTCGAAAGGAAGATTGAGAAAAGATTCGCCGATCAGTTTCATGTTGGGAATATTTGCTTTATCCAGAGGGCTGAGCAGATCCTCATTGATCATTCTTTCAATCATGTAATCGGAAGGGCAGGCCAGATCGTATTTTCCTCCGCCCTGTTTGATCTTTACATACATCTCTTCGTTGGAAGCAAAGAGCTCATAATTGACTTTGACTTCGAATTCCTTTTCGAAATCGCTGATAACCGACTCGTCGATGTAATCTCCCCAGTTATAGATATTCAATACCGGCTTATCGGAACCGCAGGAAAAAAGAGAGAATAACATGACTGTTATGACTGTGGATTTAATGCAGAAGAATGTTTTCTTCAATGGCCAAATCCTCCTTTCGTGATTTTCTGTTTTTATTAATTATAAGCAGCAGTACAATGACCGTTGCAAACATTAGCGAAGATAATGCATTTATCTTGGGATTTATACCTCTTCGAGCCATGGAGAACACAGCTATGGAGATATTGGAAACGCCCGAGCCGGTCGTAAAAAAACTAATCACAAAATCATCAATTGACATGGTAAAGGCAATGAGCCATCCGGAAATAATCGACTGTTTGAGCTGGGGCAGAATAATCTTGAACAGAGCTTCCACTGGCCTGGCGCCCAGATCCAATGCCGCTTCCATCTGATGGCGGGACAGGCGTCTCAATACGGGAAGTACGGTTATAATGACATAGGGAATGGAAAACATGATATGGGCCAGGAGAAGAGTCATAAAACCGAAAGTCATTTTCAGAAAGATATAGAGAGACATTAGTGATATGGCCGTAACGAGATCGGGATTCAGAAGAGGAAGATCGTTAATGGACAGCAGAAGTCCCGATGATCTTCTCTTCATGTGCCTTATGCCCCAGGCGGTGATGGTTCCTGCGATCGTGGAAAAGGTGGAGGCGATGAAAGCTATGAGAATCGTGTAACCCATGGCTCTGAGAATATTTCTGTCTCTGAAAAGTTCCATGTACCATCTCAGTGTGAAACCCGTCCATTTCGCTCCGGTACGGCCCTCGTTGAATGAATAGATGATCAGGACGAGAATAGGCATATAGAGAAAAACAAGCAGTAACAGAATCAGCCAGTGGGGAAGGTATTTTCTTTTCATGATTCCTCCCTTTTCTCTCTGTCAAAAAGGGATAGCAGAATCATGGTGCTTAAGATCACGAGCATGAGAATGACGGAGATGGAACTGCCGAAATTCCAGTTTCCGACTTTCAGAAACTGTCTTTCTATCAGGTTGCCGATCATCATATCCTGCCCCCCACCGAGAATTATGGGGATGATGAAAGTGCTGACAGAAGGCATGAAAACCAGTGAAATTCCTGAGATGATGCCTGGTAAAGAGAGGGGGAGAACGACTTTAAGAAAAACTGTCCGGTTATCGGCTCCGAGATCTCTCGCCGCTTCAATCAGTTTGTGATCCATTTTATCGAGAACCGATAGAATCGGCAGGATCATAAAGGGAATGAAATTGTAAACCATCCCCAGGAGTACCGCACCCTCGGTATAGAGAAACTGAATCTTTTCCAGACCGGACAATTCCAGCAGGCTGTTCAGTAAACCCGTATTTCCCAGAATCGGTCTCCAGGCATAGGTCTTCAGGAGAAAATTTATCCACATGGGCAGCATGAGCAGCAGCATAAGGGTATTTTTGCTTTTGCCATCCTCCCGGCTGATCAGCAGGGCAATCGGATAGCCCAGAATCAGACAGATAAGTGTCGCCTTCAGTGCCAGTTCAAGAGATTTCAGAAGAACTTTCAGGTAAAGGGGCGTAAAAAACATTCTGTACCCCTCCAGAGTGAAAGTGCCGTTCTTGCGGAAACTGAAAACCACTATGACGATCAGAGGCAGGACGATGATTACCGTAGCCCAGAGAGCATAAGGCCAGGCGTATCGGTTAAATCTGCTCTTCACGGTCTTTCCTCATGATGTGAATGGCATCGGGTTCTATATTCAATCCGATATTATCTCCGGGACTGGCCTGGACCGTATTGTGAAGAAGCCAGGTTGAGTGTTCCGTTTCAACAGTCATTTCCCAGTGAACCCCCCGGAAAATGGTACTGATCACTTTTCCTCTCAGAGCCCCGTTGTCATCGGGGGAACAGATTATGATATCCTCGGGCCTGATAACGGCGTTTATCTCTTCGTTTTCTTTGAAATCTTTATCGACACAGGTAAAATCCCTTCCGGCGAGAGAGACGAGATAATCCTTTTTCATAGTGCCGGGAATGATATTGCTCTCTCCGATAAAATCAGCGACAAAAGTATTTTCCGGTTCGTTATAGATATCTACCGGCGTACCGTACTGCTGAATTCTTCCGCCGTTCATCACGGCGATATGATCGGACATGGAAAGAGCTTCTTCCTGATCGTGGGTGACGTAAATAAAAGTTATGCCGACCTGTTTCTGGATCCGCTTGAGCTCGTTCTGCATTCCCTGTCGGAGCTTGAGGTCCAGCGCCCCGAGCGGTTCGTCGAGGAGTAAAAGCCCGGGTTCGTTGACCAGGGCCCGTGCTATGGCTATGCGCTGCTGCTGCCCTCCGCTCAGGGAAGCAATGGAACGCTTTTCAAAATCGGGAAGATTGACAAGTTCCAGCATCTCTCCGATTTTTCTTCTGATCTCTTTTTCCGGCTTCCTGGAACATCGCAGTCCGAAGGCTATATTTTCGCCTACATTGAGGTGGGGAAAGAGGGCATAGTTCTGAAAAACAGTATTGATATTTCTCTGGTAGGGGGGAATGGCGTTTATAATCCGGTTTTCGTAGAATATCTCTCCCCCGTCAGGTGTTTCAAAGCCGCCTACCATTCGTAAAGTAGTGGTTTTACCGCAACCGCTCGGGCCCAGCAGTGTCAGAAATTCATTTCTGTCGATCGACAGCGAAATATTATCGACCACACGCTGGCCGCCGTAGGACTTTGCCAGCCCCGAAATACGAAGGATTTCATTCTTTTTCAACTATCCCATCACCCCCTGAATATTTTATCAGTCTTCTATATATCCCTCGGAAGCGGCCAGATCGTACTCGTCTCCGTAGTCTTCCAGCTCTTCCATTCCCAGGCCGTACAATTTGTACTCTCCTGTCGGATCATCTTCTCTCAGATAGACCAGTTCCTCTTTGGCTACATCTCTATCATCGAAAACGGCGATAACATCGCTCTCCTCTTTAATAAACCACAATTTACGGGACATAGAATCTCCTTTCCGACTGAAATTCAGACAAAATCAGTCATACCGGCTTATGAGAAGGGTACTCGGGCTTTTTCTTTATCTGTTCGGGAAATAATATCCCCTTTTTGCTTTTTAAAAGCCTGAGATGCGTTCTCACTGGTGAACGGCATCGTGCTGCGCAACTCCTATACCAGTTCCGGTATAATAATAATGAAGATGACAGCAGACTTCCGTTAGCATGAAGGGTCCGTAGGTCTGCGGCTGAGTACCGAGTACATCGATAGATTCAGCTGTTTTATATTTAAGGTTTCTTGTGGAATCTGTCAATATTAAATATGATAAAGAGATGAAAATCAGGCCCTGTATAGATTTGCACAACGGTAAAGTCAAACAGATAGTCGGCGGAACCCTGACCGATAGAGATAACAGCGCCAGGGAGAATTTCGTTTCCTCCCGCGGTGCGTCCTATTATGCGCGTCAATACCGCGACGATAAAATGACCGGGGGACATATCGTAAAACTCGGTCCGGGAAATGATAATGAAGCGGAAAAAGCTCTGAAGATCTGGCCGGAAGGTATGCAGATCGGTGGGGGGATTACCGGAGATAACTGCCGGCTCTGGATCGACCGCGGAGCGTCCCATGTCATTGTCACGTCCTGGGTCTTCCGCGATGGCGCAATCGATTTTACCAGACTGGACGAACTTGTTAAGCTTATAGGGAAAAAGCGGCTTGTTCTGGACTTGAGCTGCCGGAAACAAAATGGTAAATATGTTGTCGTTACAGACCGCTGGCAGAGATATACCGACTTTATCGTAAACAGGAAAAACATCGCTCTTCTCGAATCCTATTGCGATGAGTTTCTGATCCATGCCGCCGATGTGGAAGGCTTGAGGGGAGGGATAGAAGCCGATCTAGTGTCAGATCTCGGCCGATGGTCTTCCATCCCTGTGACTTATGCCGGAGGAGCCCGCGACCTGAATGATGCGGAGAAAGTCAAAGAGCTGGGCAGAGGTCTGGTTGACCTGACAATCGGCAGCGCTCTGGATATTTTCGGAGGTTCCCTGGCCTATAGAGACGTTGTTCAGTGGAATCGGGAGAATAGAGGTGTATACTAGAGTTATGAAATATATTCCGGTACTTGCCGTTCTAATATCACTCTCTTCCTGCGTTCTGACAGGATCGGGGATCCGGGATATCTCGGGAAAACTGTTCGGAACTGTTCCCGCTAGTGTTAAAGTCGGGTTTTTTCCTCCCGGAAATGATTACGCCTTTACCTATGATAAAACCGAAGACGACAGCACAGGCGGCGCCGATAAAGATATGGTTTTCACAAACGCAACAGGTCATGAAAAAGACGGTTCGACCGGAGTTCATGTTTTTACACCTGTCGCCGGACTGATCGCCACTCCTTCGGGCGGAGAATTCTCCTTGACTCTTCCCGATGACCCGACGACGATAACATGTCTTATAGCCTGGGATGATGCAAACGACGATGATCAATTTGATTTAGGATCGGAAGATGCTTATCTACCGGTTATTGAATTAGAGGGGAAAAATCATGTGGTTCATCATTTTTCCTATATCGAAGTCGTTGAAAATATCACCTATGAAGCGGTTTACAGCACCATGGATCGCGATGATGTCTATTACGATCTTGATTTTTATGAACCCCGACAGGACGGTTTTGATGTCATCGGGGCCGATGGTTTTAATTTTTATTTCGATTAAGGTTCCATAATGACTTTTTCCCAGCTGAGCTTATCCCCATCGACGAAAACCCGGATAAAAGCATCTTCGCTGAAAGGTTTCTCTAGAGGGGGAGTCGTGACGTACTCCACTCCGTTTAATGTACGGTAGTTCCATACGTGCGTGTGTCCGGCAAACATGATATCAACTTTATATTTGGAAAAAAGATACATCAGTTTGTAAATCTCTTCAGGATCGGAAAACTGAACAACGGTCAGTATGGGATCGGCGAAAAACTGGCTGTGGGAGAATACGATCTGATGATCCCAGTGCCCCGATTCTTTTTTGAGTGTTTCCTCGAGCCATTCCATCTGCAAAGCGCCTATCGTACTGTTTGCCGAATCAAGTGCTATAATAAACATAGAACCGGAATCCGGGGTATCTCTATAACCTATTTCCAGAGAGAACGTGGTCTTTCCGAGTACTTCTCTATAGTACTTCCATCCTGAATGGTAAGTGTCATGATTACCGATAGTCTGGAACCATGGTTTACCTTTTCCGTCCATGATGGATTTATATGCTTCGAACTCTTCCAGAAAACCGTGTTCCGATGAATCTCCGCAATCCAGTATGAACTCATCTTCGTCAACCATGTATTCGTCCAGTACAACTCTCAACTGAGGCAGCTCAGGATCCTGTCCCTGAATATCTGAAAAAACAATAAATTGATATTTTTTATCTTCACTGTTCAGATCTTTGATCAGTGACGGATCGCTTTCGTAGTCCATAGTTTGGCTTTCGATAAATCTTTCATCAGGTGTGGAATAACTGTAAAAGAATCCTCCGAGCAGAGCGATCTGATCACATCCGGTTAATAGAAAAAAAGATATAATAAAAACTAATGTTATTCTAATGTGCATAACTATATTTTATTCCCAGGTTGCCGTAAAATCCAGATATAAAACTGGTAAAACCGACTTGGCCGGGATTCGTAACTCCCAGCCCGATCAACAGGTTAAAAGAATCAAAAAACATTATTTCACTATCCAGATTGTGACTCATATCCGTTATATTGCTGGAGTAGAAATGATCGAAGTTCTTAATCGTATAGGATAACTTGAATTTCTCTCTATCGAAAAATTTAATTTTGAGGTTGTAGAGCGTGCTGACTGTAAAGCTCTCATCCATTCCGCCGAGAAATCGCATGCCCAAACCGGCTTCTACGTCGACAAATCTTGTTATGAATTTGATCGTCGGGTAGATGGAGTTTTCGGTAATTTCATACTCGGTGAACTCTCTACCCAGGAATGTGATGCTGTATTCGAGGAAATGAGGAAAACCGTTTACACTGGCCCTGAGAAAGTACCGTTCCGGCAATGTATGAAAAGCTGTGGAAAATCCACCATAAATTGAGAAATGATCTGAATAACTGTAATGTCCTTCAAAAAACAGTTCGTTGGTGATTCCATTAATGTAATTATAATCAAATCTGTAAAATGAACTTAAAAAATCATTTGAACTATCAGACCAGGCATTTGCTGAACAATACAGGAAAACAAGGCTTATGATGATTCTTTTTATATGCATTGGCAACTCTATATTAGTGTTTTTATCAAAAAGGATTGATCTTATTATATTTAACATATTCTTAAATCATATTTAATATTCGGATGCAGAGATTTTAACAAATACTTAATTCCATTTTAATCATCCAGTTATGAAAGCGAAATGCGTATATATGTACTGCTAAAAATACGAAAAAGATTTAATAAGTCCTTCTAAAGACTTCTTTGCCTGATACAGGAGGGATATTTCTAATAATAAGAAGTCCAGTATTTTCCTTTATCCAATGTTTTATTGAATATAGTGAGAAGGATTTTTCCATTTTTACCTGTAATTTTCACTTATTGTGTTGTCTATGGTACTTTTTGCCTGAATATGGTCTAACCCCTCTGTAGTGCTGTTTAAGCTCTGCAAAAACAGCATGGAAAATATATATTTTTTTTTACATATAGTTTTTTTACGAAAATTATTAATTAAATGCGATTATTTTACATATCGCGATTTTATAGATAGAAACAATACAGAATTCTTAAAAAATCACTCGGATTTCAGCTCTACGAAAACGTCATCATATTGACAAAAACATTGACACAATAGTTTATCAATACTATAAGAAGTAAAGTATTTATTTAGTTTTCTATTTAAATGAATAATAAGGAGAGAAATATGAAAAGAACTTCCAAGCTTTTCGCAATTGCTGTTACACTTTTCGTTGCAGCTGCTTTCACCCTTTCTGCAAACGGACAGGGCGATGGTGAAACTATTAAAATCGGTGTAGCCGGACCTCATTCGGGAGACCTGGCATCATACGGAATCCCCACTGTCAAAGCTGCAGAGCTTGTTGCTGAAAAAGTAAACGCCGCCGGTGGAATTGATGGCAGAATGATTGAACTTGTCATTGAAGACGATGTCTGTAAGCCCGAAGTGGCTGCCAATACAGCTGCAAAACTTGTCGGTGATGGAGTCGTTGCCGTAATCGGTCACATCTGTTCCGGAGCTACTAAATCTGCTATGGGAACATACCTGGATTCCGAGCTTCTCGCTATCTCTCCCTCAGCGACTAATCCTCCTCTGACTCAGAGTGGAGATTACCCCAACTTCTTCAGAACAATTGCTCCCGACGATGCTCAGGCTGCGGTTGAAGTTGCCTTTGCTTATAAAATGGGATACAAGAAAATCGCTGTTCTTCACGACAAGGGAGACTACGGAAAAGGTTTCGCGGAATTCTGTAAAGCTATTCTTGAAGCAGATGGAAAAGCTGAAGTCGTTCTTTACGAAGGTATTACACCCGGCGCTGTAGACTACACAGCTGTTATCAACAAAATCGCTTCTTCCGGTGCTGAAGCCGTTATCTTCGGTGGATATCATCCCGAAGCATCCAAACTCATCACTCAGATGAAGAAAAAAGATATGGATATCGCTTTTCTTTCCGATGACGGTGTAAAAGACGATACATTCATTAAAGTTGCCGGTGAGTATGCTGAAGGCGTATATGCCACCGGACCTATCGATACATCCAGCAACCCCATGGCTATTGAAGCTGTTAAAGCACACCAGGATAAATACGGTGAAGATCCCGGTGCGTTCTTCATCAATGCCTATGCTGCCATGCTCGCTCTTGTAAACGCTATCGATGTTGCTGATTCAACAGAATACGCGGATCTTACAAACGCTCTCAGAAGCAACTATGTGGACACTCCTCTCGGAAGCATCAGCTTTGACGAGAAAGGTGACGCTATCGGTGTAGGTTTCGCTGTATACCAGGTTCAGAACGGCCAGTACGTAGAACTCAAGTAATCACATAAAACTTACATCAAGAATAGGATTGCCCCGGTTAAAGGGGCAATCCCTTTCAATTTACAGAGGTAAAAAGGTAATTAGAAAAATATGGAATTAGATTTTTTCTTTCAATTGCTGATGAGCGGGCTTACCCGCGGCAGTATCTACGCACTTATTGCACTCGGTTACACAATGGTTTACGGAATCGTCAAACTGATCAATTTCGCCCACGGCGAAATATATATGATCGGTGCTTTTACCGCACTCATTGTCAGCGGCGTTCTCTCCATGTATGGAATGAACCCTGTTTTCATTTTTCTGATCGCCATTACGGCGGCGATTATTTATTCGGCTGCTTACGGAGTCACTCTCGAAAAAATCGCTTATGCGCCTTTGAGAAAAGCTCCCAGACTTTCAGCTCTGATCAGTGCCATAGGTATGTCGATGTTCCTGCAGAATTATGTGCTGCTCGCCCAGACATCGGACTTTCTTCCCTTTCCGGAGCTTCTCCCGGAATTCGGATTTCTCGATTCAGTTAAATCCATAATCAGCACAAACCAGTTTCTCATTCTGGTAACGACAGCTGTCGTTATGGTGCTTCTGACGCTTTTTATTAAGTTTTCCAGAACCGGTAAAGCTATGAGAGCGACCTCCCAGGACAGGGATATGGCGCAGCTTGTCGGTATAAATATCAATAAGGTTATTTCCATTACGTTTGTAATTGGTTCGTCTCTGGCCGCTATCGGCGGCGTGCTTATCAGTTCCCATATCGGGCAGATTAACTTCTATATCGGCTTTATCGCCGGGATCAAAGCTTTCGTCGCTGCGGTTCTCGGCGGTATCGGAAGCATTCCCGGCGCTGTTCTCGGAAGCTTTGTTCTCGGAATCACCGAGAGCTTCGGTACGGGATATATTTCCAGTGACTACGAAGATGCTTTTGCCTTCGTTATCCTTATTGTTATTCTGATCTTTAAACCCTCCGGTCTTCTGGGGCGGAAAGTCTCGGAAAAAGTATAAGGAGGAAAGGCTAAAATGTTTAAATTAAACGAAATCAAAAAATCCTTTTTAACCTCGATATGGTTTATGTTTCTTACCTTTCCCATCATGGTTATCAAAGTCAATACGATTACCGATACCGTTGAGTGGAGATGGAAAAATCTTGCTTATGTCGGGATCGGTGCATTTATTCTCTCATTCGTCTGGAGATGGGCGCTTGATCGAAGGGCTAAAGGCGGAAAAGCCAAAAAAGATAAAACCGGTTTTAACGACACCATCCTGTCAAGAACCAGTCAGTTGAAGCTTCCCGCAATAATAGGGCTCGGCCTTCTCGTTGTTTTTCTGCCGTTTTTCTCCGGTATGTATACGACCAGCATTGTCACCACCGCTCTAATGTATGTCATACTCGGTTTGGGACTGAACGTAGTAGTCGGACTGGGAGGTCTGCTCCATCTGGGATATGCGGCCTTCTATGCCGTCGGTGCTTATACATACGCCCTGCTTCACTATCATTTCGGTATCAGTTTCTGGGTGGCTCTGCCTCTCGGCGCTCTATTCAGCGCTGTTCTCGGACTGCTCATCGGGTTCCCCGTTCTCAGACTACGGGGAGATTATCTGGCTATCGTGACACTGGCTTTTGGAGAAATTACAAGGCTTGTTCTCGAAAACTGGAACGATTTTTCCTTCGGCCCGAGCGGGATTGCCAATATAGCGAGACCGGGAATCGCCGGTGTTAAAATGAAGCTTCCCCAGGCTACTATCTTTATTTATTTCATAGCCATCGCCATGGTCATCCTTACCATCTTCATTGTTAACAGGTTGGAAAATTCCAGAGTGGGAAGGGCATGGGAAGCCATGCGCGAAGATGAAATCGCCTCGCAGTCCATGGGTATCGATATCACTAAAACCAAGCTGCTGGCTTTCTCCATCGGTGCTGTCTGGGCCGGATTCGTCGGCGTCCTTTTCGCGGCGAAAACTACCTTTATCAATCCTGCCAGCTTCACGGTCTGGGAGTCCATCACTGTTCTCTGTGTCGTCGTCATCGGCGGAATGGGGTCTATTCCCGGAGTTATCGTTGGAGCACTGGTCTTCACCCTTCTTCCTGAACTTCTCAGGTCGGTCTCTGAATACAGAATGCTCGTATTCGGTATCGCTCTTGTTATCATGATGATCTTCCGCCCGGGCGGATTGATTCAGAAAACAAGAAAATCCTACAAATTTAAAGAAGAGGGAGATGGTAAATAATGGCGCCTATACTAGAAGTAGATAATCTTTCCATGGTCTTCGGCGGCCTCCGGGCTGTCGACTCTTTGAGCATGAAAATAAACGAAGGTGAAATCGTCGCTCTGATCGGACCCAACGGAGCCGGGAAAACAACATTTTTCAACTGCGTAACCGGCGTTTACGTGCCGACCGAAGGTGATGTTTACGTCCAGGCTCCCGGAGCTTCTGAAAGAAAAAGCATCAAAGGTCTGAAGCCCCATAAGATAACCGAAGGCGGTCTGGCCAGAACTTTTCAGAACATCCGTCTTTTCAGCAATATGTCTGTACTGGAAAATGTCATGATCGGACATCATCACAGATTGAATTCAGAGGTTTTCGGAGCTGTGTTCCGCGATAAGAAAACCCGTGAGGAAGAAGAGAAGGTTGTTCATGATTCCTATGAAATCCTCAAAAAAATCGGCCTGGAAAAACATGTGAACGATCTGGCCAAGAATCTTCCTTATGGAGCTCAGAGACGACTCGAGATCGCAAGGGCCATGGGGACCGACCCCTTTCTGCTCCTTCTCGATGAGCCGGCAGCTGGAATGAACCCTCATGAAACGAAAGATCTGGTCGATCTGATTCTGAGGATCCGGGATGATGAAAAAATATCGGTTCTTCTGATCGAACACGATATGAGCCTTGTTATGAATCTTTCTGAAAGAATTTACGTCGTAGACTACGGGAAGCTGATTGCCACCGGATCTCCACAGGAGATCAAGACTAACAAAGAAGTTATCAAGGCTTATCTGGGAGAAGAAGTAGATGCTTAAAATTAAAAATATTGAAACTTTTTACGGCAATATCCAGGCTCTTAAAGATATTTCCATAGATGTGAAAGAAGGGGAGATCATTACGTTGATCGGAGCGAACGGAGCGGGAAAATCCACGACTCTCATGTCCCTTTCCGGCGTTGTACCCGTGCGTTCCGGTTCGATTGAATTCCTCGGTAAAGATATCACCAACAAGAATCCTGACGAAATTGTAGCCATGGGTGTTTCCCAGGTTCCTGAAGGAAGAAGAATCTTTCCTCTCCTCACAGTCCAGGAAAATCTCGATATGGGATCCTTCCTGAGAAAGGATAAAGCGGAAATCAAAAAAGATCTGGAATATATGTTCGAGTTATTCCCCAGACTGGCGGAAAGAAGAACTCAGCAGGGAGGAACATTGAGCGGTGGTGAGCAGCAGATGCTGGCCATTTCCCGGGCTCTGATGGCCCGTCCGAAACTGCTTCTTCTCGATGAGCCTTCTCTTGGACTGGCTCCGATTTTCGTACAGCAGATTTTCGATATCATCACCAGGGTTAACAAAGAAAACAACACGACTGTATTCCTTGTCGAGCAGAACGCCTATATGGCTCTGAAAATCGCACACCGCGGTTATGTTCTGGAAAATGGAAGAATTACCATGACCAATGAAGCTTCAGTTCTTCTCAATGATGAAGATGTAAAAAAAGCGTATCTTGGAATATAAGCAGCGGGCTTCCGCCCTTTGCTTTTTTGTCGCCGCGGAGTAAATCTTCGCGGTTTTTTTTATCCCGCAATGCTTCATCTATATACCAGATCCTGCCTTTATAAATCAACTTAATTAATAAATAAGAGCCGGTTCAGATGATTTCTTTGAGTTAAACCTGTTTCTTTCAGATCACAAAGACGCATGGGTTAAAGACATGCCTTTTTATGTCAGCTCAACATACTATATAGGGTCAAAGGCCGGGCTTTTCCACGGATTTCTGCATTGGCAATGGCTTTCATATTTATCTGTTTCTTCATTTGAGATGATATGTTCTCATAGGTTGTTCCGCTTATGATAAGCGATGAATTGTAACGCTTGGTCAGATTTTCAATCCTTGAAGCCACATTGACAGTATCCCCGATAACTGTGTATTCCAGTTTATTGCTGTTCCCGAGATTTCCGCCGATTACAGGTCCTGAATGGACTCCTATACCGATTTTTATGGGAAACAATCCCTGTTCCTGTCTCGCTTTGTTCAGTTCGTCAAGCTTCTCATTCATAGCCAGAGCTGCCTTTATTCCACTTTCCGCATGATCTTCCGATGATACGGGAACGCCGAAAACCGCGAGAATCCCGTCTCCCATGAATTTATCTATAATTCCATTATTGGCGATAATCACATCAATCATGCCGGAGAGATAGGAATTGAGAAAATCGACAACTTCTTTCGGAGACATTTTCTCCGATATGGAGGTGAAATTCCGAATATCTGCAAAAAGAATTGTCGCGTTGTATAAATCTCCGCCCAGATCGACATGGCCGTTGAGGATCTCATCTGAAATTTCTCTGGTCAGGTACTGTCCGAAAAGGGATTTGATTTTTTCTCTTTCTCTGAGACCGTCCACCATAAGATTAAAACCCTCTCCCAGTTTCCCGATTTCATCTTTGGTCCTGACGACGGCATAGCGGGAGGGCTTCCCTTTAGTCATATTTTTCATCTGGCTGACAATTTCATTAATGGGACGGGTTATGGATGCGTTGGTCCAGCGGAGGTAGAAAAAGATGTACAGCATGGACACGATAAATCCGTTTACAAAACCAAGTGCCATTCTGAGAAATCCCGAAACATCAATGTAGTAGAGTTTGAGGTTAGCTGCGTCGCTGTTGCTGCTTAGCCACAGACTGAAACTTTCACGAAGATTAAATATATCCATTACCTGAAGAAACTCACCGAGCAGCAGGTTTTTGCTGCCGTCGTCTACAGATTTTATGCCGATAGTACTGACGTTGAGAAAAATGTAGAAAATCAGGACGAGCAGCGGAAGGAATGTGGTCATAAGCGATGAGAGCAGCAGTTTTATCTGAACGTTTTCAAAAGTGAGACGTCCCGTTCTTTTTCTCAAGGACGCCGCAGGCAGGAAATGCTCTTTGTATATCATCTGCACTCTGTATTTCTGCCAGGAGTGGAGAAACAGGGCCGTAAGCACAGAAGAAACCATTGAAAGAATAAAAAGCTGACGGAACATTGAAGCCAGGACGTCATTTTCCACCAGTGACGGATTGAAGTATTTAATCTGATTCATCTGTGTCAGAACCAGACCGCTCAAATAGAGGAGGGAATTGATCATAGGCGTATGGTTGATCAGCGAGCGGCAGAACTTTTCCAGTCCGGGCTTGATTTTCCTGCGCCTTTTCTTTTTTTTCAGGTAGGATCGGAAAGGGAGATTAAAGGCAAAGAAGAGAACTAATATGCTCAGCTGCACCCAGACGAAAAAGGCCGTCGCTTCATCAACGGATTTGGTTTCCCTTTCAAAGGCATTCTCCAGATTATGTTCGATTTCACTATCCCGCATTTCCATTATTCCCTTAACGAACTCAACGGGAATTGTTCTGTTTTCAATCAGTTCCAGGAGGTTGCTGGTGAAAAGATTGAGCAGGACGGGCAGGATCAGCATCGTGTAGATGATCAGCGGTAAAAGGATCATTCTGAAAATATAGTAAGAAGGGACACGTCTCTTTTTCATTTTAACTCCGTAACGATACGTCTTTTTTCATTATCGAAAAAAATTATAAATAACGTTGCATATTTTTCCAAATACTGCAATAATGTTTCTACGAATAGTAACATTACATGATATTGAGGTTAATTATGAAGAAAATTACAATTTTTGCACTTGTTCTTTCTGTTCTGGCCATGCCTGTTCTGGCAGGAGGACAAAGCGATGAAGAAAAAACCGTTAAAATCGGAATTTCAAAAATAGTTGAACACCCGGCTCTCAACGCTATAGAGCAGGGGATCCAGGATGAATTGGCTGCGCTCGGTTATGCCGATGCGGAATATGATCTGCAGAACGCTGCCGGTGATATGAACACGGCTTCCCAGATCGCCGCCATGTTCAAAATGGAAAAAGTCGATGTCGCCGTCGGAATCGCCACTCCGACCGCTATTGCTCTGGCTACGGGAATTAAAGACCAGCCGGTTGTTTTTTCCGCAGTAACCGATCCCGTGGGGGCCGGGCTCGTGGATAACCTTGAGGAGGGAAAAAACAATGTGACCGGCATATCCGATATGACTCCCGTGCAGATGCAGATCGGAATTATCGCCGATCTGGGTAATGTGAAATCCATAGGGCACATCTATTCCTCCGGTGAGCCCAATGCTGTCAAACTGGCCGAGTACGCTGAAGAGGGATGCCGGGACCGCGGAATCGAATTCGTCGCCGCTACGGTCGCCAACTCCAGCGAAGTCATGCAGGCGGCGGCTTCTATTGCCAATAAGGTTGATGCTATCTATCTCAGCACGGATAATACGGTTTTTTCCGCTCTGGGCTCGGTTGTTGAAGTTGCGACAAAAGCCGGAATTCCCGTTTTTACGGCAGATACGACTTCAGCCGTTGATTCCGGTGTTCTGGGGGCATACGGTTTTGACTATTACAAGTTGGGTCGAGCAACAGGAAAACTGGTGGCGCGAATTCTGGAAGGGGAAGATCCCGCTTCCATCCCGACGCAGTTTATGACCGAAGCGTCCGATCTCGATCTCGTGCTCAATCTGGATGTGGCTGAAGCCCTTGGTCTTTCCATTCCCGATGCACTCGTCAAGGACGCTACAACTGTTGTAAAAGACGGAAAGGTTCAATGACAGAAATCTTCGGAATTATTCTCATTGAGGGTCTGATCTACGGGATCATGGCCCTCGGAGTTTTCATCAGCTTCAGGATTCTGGATTTCCCGGACCTGACAGTCGATGGTTCATTTCCCATGGGGGCGGCGGTCATGGCCGCCTGCCTTCTGGCTGATATCCCCTATGTCGCGGCTTTTGCCCTCACTTTTATAGCAGGATCTCTTGCCGGTATGACGACTGCCGTCTTTCATAACAAGCTTAAAATTCCCGGTCTGCTGGCAGGGATTCTCACCATGACCATACTCTATTCCATTAATCTGCGGATTCAGAATTTCTCTCCCAATATCAGTTTTCTCAAAGTGGAGACTCTTTTTGACTCTGTTCACGACATGATGAAGGGAGTCATGGGATCGACCTGGTCCGTATTGCTGCTTCTGGTTGCGGTTACCTTTGTCCTGAAAACTCTCCTTGATCTTTTTTTTCATACCGACATGGGGCTGACTCTGGGAGCCATGGGTGACAACGAGCAGATGGTCATTGCCCAGGGAGTGAATCCCCGGGTGATGAAAATGATCGGAATCGGAGTATCCAACGGTCTTGTGGCCATATCAGGCGCTTTCGCGGCTCAGTATCAGGGGCAGGCAGATGTCAATCTGGGGCGCGGAATCGTGGTTATGGGGCTCGCTTCTGTCATGATTGGCGAGTTCCTCATCAAATCCAACAGAATCTCGCTTCTCACGCTCAGGGTTCTTCTCGGATCTATCGCCTTCAGGGGAATCATGTTTCTGGCAAGAAACCTCACATTCCTCAATTTGAAGCCCAGCGATTTGCAGCTGATATACGGTTTATCAATCGTTCTGCTGTTGCTGGTTACGGGAAGAAAACAGAAAAAGAACAAGAGGTCCGTGTAGATGCTGGAACTGAAAAATATCGGCAAGGTTTTCAATGAGGGCACAGTCAATGAAAACCGGGCTATCACTAATATCAATTTAAAAGTGGAGAAAGGGGATTTCATCACCATAATCGGCAGCAACGGCGCCGGAAAATCCACGCTTTTCAACCTTATCTCAGGTAGCTACGGACCTTCGGAAGGGGCTGTATTTCTCCATGATGCCGATGTGACAAATCAGCCTGAGCACATACGGGCCAGACATATCGGGAGGATTTTCCAGAATACGATGCTGGGGACGGCTTCAAATATGACGCTGGAGGATAATATGATGATCTGCAGTCAGAAGGGATTCAAAGGACTGCGGATCAGCCTGAATAAAAAGCGAAGAGAGTTCTTCCGCGAGAAGCTGAAAGAGCTGGATATGGGCCTGGAAGACCGGCTTAAGGATAATGTCGGTCTCTTTTCCGGCGGACAGAGACAGGCTCTGACTCTGCTTATGATGGTGCTCTCCGAACCTGATCTGGTCCTGCTCGATGAACATACAGCGGCTCTGGACCCGAAGAACGCCGACCTCGTGCTGGGGTTGACTGTGAAGTTTATCAGGGATTTCAACCTGACTTCCATGATGATCACCCACAATATGGATCATGCCATCAGATACGGTACCCGGTTGCTCATGATGGACCGGGGGGAAATCATTCTCGATGTCAAAGGTGACGAAAAGAAAAATCTCACGATTCCGGAGCTGGTTGAACGCTTTCATTCCATACGGAAGAGGGATTTCACGAACGACGAAGCCCTTCTCTCCGATTAATCTGCCATTTCACGGATTTCCGCAGTTTCGAGATGGCGGAGAGATCGGTGTGTCTCAGGCGGCACATTCTGAAAGACTGTCTGCAGTATCTGCAGGCAGTCTCCATGGGAAACGAGGATAAGTGAACAATTCTTATGGCGCTGTTCAAGTTCGTTGATGAGAGATTCCGTTCTCCGCGCAACATGAACGGGGCTTTCAACCCCTTTGTCGTTGTTATGGCAATCTACGATATCTCGTTTCCATATATCTGAGTAAAAGCTGTTTGACTTTCCTTCGTATTCTCCGAAAAACCGTTCTCTCAATTTTTCGGTAAAGATGATTTTGTCAATCCCGAGAGCTTCCCCGAGAAGTGCTGCCGTTTCAGCAGTTCTGAGAAAATCTGAAGCATATATGAACAGAGGCGCGTCTCCCCGGAAATTTTCCGCCGCTGTCAGAACCTGCTTTTTCCCTTTTTCTGACAAGCCGTATTCCGATGTTCCCCTTACCGGCGAGCTGATAATTATTCCCTTTTCATTAGCTACGCTATGGCCGTGTCGCATAAGAAAATATCTGTTTTTCAGTGCTGTTTTCTTCATGGCTTATAAGCTACACTTTCAGCCATGAATAGTATAGAACAGTTCAGAAAATTCGCTGATTCGACTAAGTATCTTTATGTGGGAAGCGACATCTATAGCCGGATGATCTCAGACTTTCTCTCCTTTACGGAAGGGCGTCCCGTCTATATCATTGCCGATGAAAACACGATGGATGCGGCGGGAAATCGTTTCCTTCAGTTCTGCCGGGACGAGTCCGTTCCGGTTGCGGGACTGCACCGGTTTTCCGCAGAGCCGGAACTGACCTCAGATTATGAAAATGTTATCGTTCTCAAGGACAAACTGTCCGGGAATTATTGCGTTCCCGTTGCCGTAGGCAGCGGAACGATTAATGATCTGGTTAAAAGAACAGCCTATGAACTGAACCGCCCTTATGCCGTAGTGGCAACAGCCGGCTCTGTTGACGGTTATGCTTCTGATGGTGCGGCTCTTTTATATAATGGGTTGAAACAGACTCTTCCCTGTTCCGCTCCTTGTTTTATTTGTGCCGATACAGCTGTTCTCAGCAAAGCACCCCGGGAGATGACTTCAGCGGGATATGCCGATCTTCTGGCGAAAAACCCCGCAGGCGCTGACTGGCTTATTGCCGATACAGTCGGTCTGGATTTTCCCGAACCCGATGTCTGGTCCATGATTCAGGGAAACCTCCCGGAATGGACGGGAAGTCCGGAGAACCTGTTAAAAGGGGATAGTGACGCCTTTATCCGCCTATTTACCGGTTTGAATGCTACAGGATTTGCCATGCAATATATGAAGCGTTCGCGTCCCGCTTCCGGAGCAGAACATCTTATGTCGCATATCTGGGAAATGGATGGCCATACTTTTCGCGGTAAACATGTCTCTCATGGTTTTAAAGTGGCTATCGGATCACTGGCATCAATTGCATTGATGGAAACGGTTCTTTCCATGAAACCCGATGGACTTCAGATCGATTCTGCATTGGAGCAGTGGCCGTCCTTCGAAGAAAAACTCGCCGCAGTGGAAAAGCATTTTACCGGAACAGGCGCTATTGATGACCTTCTGAAAATTAATCGGGAAAAATATATAAGCCATGATGAGCTGAAAACGAGACTGTTCTCTCTAAAGGATAATTGGGGCGTGATGGCTGAAAAGGTGTTCGGTCATCTGATCCCCTACAGACGCTACCGCGATCTTCTCGAGAGAGCGGGATGTCCGGTTGTTCCTGAGGCTATAGGTCTTACCGTAGAAAAAGTGATGGAAACCTATTATCCGGCGCAGCTTATGCGAAACCGCTATACAATCCTCGATCTCGCTGTTGAGACAGCGTCTCTTGAAAAGGCTTGCAGTAGAATAGCTGAATCAAGGTTATATCTTAAATAATGCGATATGTATCAATAAATTTAATTCTGCATTCGAATTGAGTATTTTATTAAGATTATTTTGACAGTTCTCTCTTTCGGTTTTATGATGCCCATAGAAAGACCAATTTAAAAAAGGCGGGCATTATGATCAAGCACAAAATATCAAAATATCTTGGTAAACCAGCTTCCGGGTTTACAAAAGCGGACATTATCAAGTACATGTCTGAGAACAGCATAGAAATGCTGAATTTCCGTTATGTCGGCGGTGACGGAAAACTGAAAACTCTTAATTTTGTCGTAAATGATCTCGATTACCTTGAGGAAATTCTCACTACCGGTGAGCGGGTGGACGGTTCCAGTCTCTTCACTCATATTGATGCGGAATCGAGTGATTTATATGTTGTTCCCCGCTACAGAACAGCATTTGTCAATCCTTTTGCCACTGAACCGACTGTTGATATCCTTTGTTCTTTTTATACAGCGGAGGGTAAGCCTCTTCCCGGAGCACCTGAAGAGCTTGTCAGAAAGAGCCAGGCCGCATTGAGACAGGAAACAGGATTGACTCTGGAGGCTCTCGGGGAGTTGGAGTTCTATCTTTTCTCTGAAGTGGATGACATTTACAGCATCACCCCGCAGAAGGGATATCACGAATCCCATCCTTTTTCAAAATGGGAAGTGATCCGCCTGGAATGCATGAGTATCATCAGCAGCATCGGCGGGCGCATTAAATACGGCCATGCGGAAGTAGGAAATATTATTGAAGGCAACATGGAGATGGTTCAGCATGAGATAGAGTTTCTGCCGGTTCCCATCGAAGATGCCGCCGATCAGATCGTAATAGCCAAATGGGTCATCCGGGAAGTGGCATACCGTTACGGGCTTCATGTGAGCTTTGCACCGAAAATTGTCGTCGGTGCGGCAGGCAGCGGCATGCATATTCATATGCGCCTTGTAAAAGATGGAAAGAATGAGATGGTGGACGGGGCCGATCTCAGTGTAACCGCAAAAAAGATGATCGGCGGATTGCTGAAAAACGCCAGGTCCCTCAGCGCATTCGGCAATACTGTTCCCACATCATTTTTAAGACTGGTTCCCCATCAGGAGGCTCCCACAAGCATATGCTGGGGAGACAGAAACAGGGCGACTCTCGTCCGGGTTCCCCTCGGATGGAGGGGCGTGGATAATATGCTAAAAGATGCCAATCCCATCGAAGCCGATGATAAGAACAAATGGATTAATAAGCAGACAGTGGAGTTGAGAAGCCCCGACGGGTCGGCGCATATCTACAATCTGCTGGCGGGCGTGGCTTCCGCGGTACTCTATGGCTTGAAATGGGAGGGAAGCCTTGAATATGCTCAGAAGCTGTACCTTAAAGCGGGAAGCCGTGACAGAGAGTCGTTTCCGCAACTTCCCGAATCCTGTTTTGATTGCGCCGATGCTCTTCTGGAAGAGAGAGATGTATATGAAGAATACGGAGTGTTCACTCCCCATGTTATTGAAGGAATAGCCGAAGATCTGAAGTCATACGGCGATGAAAATCTCAGCGAGAGACTGTTTGGTGATGGAGAGCAGCTGAAAAAGCTGGTGGAAGACCACCTTCACTGCGGTTGATAAAGACTGGGTATAGCCGGGAGGAAGAAATCTCTTCCTCCTTTTTTTATGCGAATTCCACTTTTGAAGTGATATTCACAATATTTTTGAGGGTATTGTGCATGGAGCAGTATTTCGCGGCGAGATCCTGCGATTTGAGGAATTTTTTGACAGTCTTTTCATCGTCCTTCTCTGCGCCGAACACTTTGAATTCAATATCGATTGATTCTATAGAAGAGGGGATCTCATCCTTCTTTCTGCTGTCGACAGTGAGAGCCACTTTATCATAATCCAGTTTCTTCTTATTGATGACATCGAGGAAAGTCGAATACATACAGGAAGCAAGGGCTGTGTGAAGCATTTCGTAAGGCCTCCATTCATCTTTTCCTACTTTAAGGGTTTTTCCGTTGGAATTGACGCTGAGACCCTGAAACCCATCGCTGAATTCAATTGTAATTTTATTATCCATATATAGTAAACTCCTAATATTGATCTGTCTTGTTGACAATATAACCATAGAAGTTGAGAATGGTGAAGGGAAAAAGTCCGCATAAGGAGAATTAAATGAATTATCGTATTGAAGAATTGATTCCCGCCTCTGCTCTGGCTGAAAAAGTCCGGGAAATGGGAGCGAAAATCGAAAAAGACTACAGGGACGCCGATGAGATCATTCTTGTAGGACTGCTGAGGGGATCAACTGTTTTTCTTGCGGATCTGGCAAGGGAAATAGACCTCGATGCCAAGATAGATTTTATGGTGGTTTCGAGTTACGGCAATTCCATGAATTCTTCCCGGGAAGTTAAAGTTAAAAAAGACCTCGAAGAAGATATCAAAGACAAACATGTGATAATAGTCGAGGATATCATCGATACGGGGTACACCCTGGAAAAAGTCCGGGAATATCTTCTTCTCAGGGAACCGGCTTCCCTGAAAATCTGTACGCTGCTGGACAAGCCGGAGAGACGGGAAGTAAACGTCCCCGTTGATTACGTGGGGTTCTCCATTCCCGATGTTTTTGTCATCGGATATGGTATTGATTACGCCCAGAGGCACCGGAATCTCCCTTATGTGGGGAAAGTCATTATGGAGTAGCGGAAGAGGTTCAATCGGCCGCCGATCGGCCGATCTGTGAACCTCTTATTCTCCGATTACTGCTTCTACAGTTATTTCCCCGTCATTAATGTAATTTGCCGAGGGAATGACAACCCCCTTGATTTTCTCTCCGTTAACAGTCAGGCTCTTAACCCCTTTGCTCAGATGACGGGGGTTTTTAACAGTAATTCTGTATGTTTTTCCCCTGAACCGGCGCACGGTCTTAAATCCATCCCATTCCGCCGGGATACAGGGATTCACAGACAGACCGTTCAGTTCGGGCTTGATTCCGAGAATATATTTGGTTCCCGCCTGATACATCCATGAAGCCGTTCCCGAGAGCCAGCTGTTTCTTCCCAGTCCGAACTGGGGATGTTCATCTCCCAGAATGTTCTGGGCATAGCAGTAAGGTTCGACTTCGTATTCTTCGATTATCTCGTTTTTCGCCGCCGGGTTTATCTGGCTGTAATATTCAAATGCCCGGTTTCCGTTTCCATTGATGGTTTCGGCGATGATCACCCAGGGATTGGAATGGAGAAATATGCCACCGTTTTCTTTGGCTCCCGGCCTGTAGGTCGTCACTCCTCCGACTTCGGGATCGAACTTTTCGTATCCGGGAGTGCTCAGTTTGATTCCCTTCGATGTATTGAGGTGCCGGTAAACAGAATCCAGAGCTTTGTCTCTTTTCTCTCCCTCGGCGAATCCGCTTATGACAGGCCATGATTGACCATTTGTAAAAATCTTCCCTTTATCATTTTCTACCGACCCGAGAGGTTTTCCCTTATGATCATAGTACCTTCTGTACCATTCCCCATCCCAGCCTTCGCGGTTCACTATATCCTTCATCGAAGTGTACCAATCTTTGTATAAATCAGCGTCCCGGTCTCCGATCTCTTCACAGACCGGGATGATTTCTCTCAGGGCCACTCCGAACTGGCTGGCGATAAAGAGGCTTTCGGCGCCGATGGGCAGGTTGACCGTATCGTTCCAGTCGGCGAATCCCAGCAATGGCAATCCGTGCGAACCCCGGTTCTCCCAGGTGAAATTCAATCCTCTTTTCAGGTGTTCCAGAACTGTTCCCTTCTCCACAGGCAGTCCGGCTTTATCTTTGTCATAAAAAGGGAACTCTTTTTTCAGAAATGTCAGATCTCCCGTTTCCTTCAAATATTCGCAAACGGCGAGAATGATCCAGAGATGGTCGTCGCCGTAATAATCGGCTCTGTCTTCTTCCTCCCGGGAATCACCCCCGTTGGCTTCCATCGTCAGGGGGAAAAACTGATGCATGGCCGAACCGTTTCTTTTCTGAGTGGACAGCAGCTTTCCTATCAGTTCCGCAGCCTCATCGGGTATCTGTGAAAGAACACCCATAACATCCTGAGAACTGTCCCGGAATCCCAGACCTCTGGCTCCCAGGCCAAGCTGATAAAGAGAGAGATAACGGGACCAGTTTTTAGTCATATAGCATTGTCGCGGATTATGGATGTTTATCATGGAATTGAATGAAGGGGAGGGTGTTTCCGTCTGCATGACAGAGAGGAAGCCCTCCCAGTACCGGGAGAGTTCGCGAAAGGCAGCATCGACATTTTCTTCTTTCCGGTAGTATTCAATTTCATTCAGCTCTTTTGAAATATCGCCCGTCTGGCCGAGTTGGGTAATAAGCCTTTCTGATTCGCCCGGCTCAAGAGGACCCATATGATGGAGCAATGCCCCGATATTATCTCCCCTGAGTGCACAGGTGGAGCTCAGTTCTTTATTATGAAGAGACCGGGGATCCTGCCAGCTTCCGTAACCGCCGTTACCAAGGAAAAGGCTTCTGTCTGTTTCAAATGAGGAAACCGGCCGGTTGCTGGTAAGATAGTTGACAGCTCTATCTTTCATCATATAAGCGGCCTGTCCGAGAACAACTAATCCTTCTTTCCGGTCCAGGACCATACTCTCCATAGTCTGGGGAGCCCAATCGGCATTGGTAAACTGTTTCAGAGCATCGAAGTGGGTGTACTCGACAACGGGGATTATATCGATTTCCTGTTTCTCCGGGCTTTTGTTTGTTACTTTTATGCTCCGGATGATTCGTCTGCTTCCCCTGGGAGAGAAAATCAGTATTTCCACTTCAATGCCTTTATAAACTGTTGACCAGCGGTTATAGCCGAGGCCGACGGCACAGCGGAAATCTTCCGTTTCCTTTAAAACGGGAGTATAGAAGGGACTGAAAATGTCGTATTCTCCATTTTCCCTGTGCAGGCGAATATAAAGGGTCTCTCCATTCATCTGGGAGAGTGGAATCTGGGGAATATATTTCGTTATGCGGTTTAATGCCGGATCTCCCGCGCAGATGACCCCACCGCCCGTATGGTCAACAAAACCGCCGAACTCCAGAGTTCCGATATAATTGATCCATTTTGTCGGGGTTTTGGGAGTTGTAATAATATATTCTTTCTTTTCATCCAGGAAATATCCGCAATTCATTTATCTCTCCTTTGGCTTGGTTGAAGGAATCAACTAACCAAAGTTATCATGAAAAACGGATATCTGTCAAAGAGGAAATCAGTTCAGTTCTTCGATACTGGAATTGAGGATATCCACATTTCTCAGGTTTTCTTCAACAACTTCCTGAATGTGGGCCATAAAGCGGTAAAGCTCAGTCGACTGGTCCTTCTGACCGGAAAGGATTTCCGTAATATTGAGAAAGAGACTGCGGATGTCCTCCATGGTTCCGGCGACAGCTATATCGGCTTTACGGCTTTCTTCCGAAAGGTGCTGAATGATACGCGTATCGTTGAGAAGACCTTGTACTGATTGTGAAATGGCTGCCGATTCTTTTTTCTGTTTGTTCAGTCTGTCAGTCATCGACTTTATCTTTTCTGTGGAGACTTTGGTATTCTCAATGATATTTGTCAGCGAGCCTGACACTTTCTCAGAGAGCTCGCGGCTGTTCCCTATGGAGTCTTTCATATCTTCAATTTTCTGAAAACTGCTGTCCAACCGCTCTTTCGAAGCTGATGAAAGTGTTCGGATTTCTCCGGCTACCACGGAAAATCCCGCTCCTGCCGTTCCCGCCCGCGCCGCTTCGATAGCTGCGTTGATAGAGAGGAGAGAAGTCTTTTCCGTTATATCTTCAATGGCGGTGAGAACATCGCTGATGAAGGTGCTGTACTCCGAAACTTCGACAATCGATTTATTCGATTCTTTAATGATCCGGGTGCTGCTGCCGGCCATTTCGGAAAGCGCGTCGGCACTCTGCTTCGTATCTTCGGCGAACTGCAGTATTTCCGTTAAGTGGTCATTGAGGCTGTTGATCGTCGAAGACACTTTTTTGACGGCTTCCGACTGATTGTTTATGGATGCCGGAATTTTTTCCGCGGAGGTTTTCGCCCTCTCCTCCATTTCGACGATAACTTGTTTCAGCTCCGATACGCGATTGAAAACTTCAGCAGAAATCTGTTCATTCTGATCGGCGCTCTCTTCAATCTTTTCACTTGTGGAGGATACTTTTTCTTCTATCTGCCGGCTCGATTTAACGAGCGTACGCGATACCTCCCGTATCCTGTTTATCAATTCCTGCTGCTGACTGTTTTTCTTATCCAGTTCCATTGCCGTTTTTTTCGCCGCGAGCGATTCTCTGGTTTGACGGATTGCCAATGTAAAAAAGATAAATCCCACAAGACTCAAAAACCCGTAAGCCGTCAGATAAGCATAGGGCAGCCGGCTTTGGAGAATGTAGAGAATGTCGTGACCGGAAGCCCCGATCACCGCCATGAAGGCTAAAAGAAGGGGAATGGCGTTTTTGTTCTTCCTGAAAAAAATCGATATGACAAGAATGGTAACATTAAAGAGGATAGCGGGTAGAAAAACAAGCTGCATAACCGGACTGTAAACGATATCGATTGCCTCTTTCGATCCTCTGGTCATGAAAATGACCGTTAGACCCGTACCTATGATTAAAGGAAGAAATTTTCGTATCCTGTTTTCCTTAAGAATGCCTGTATATTCAGTCACGAAGTACATGGAAAGGAGAGCCAGCCAGGTAAAACCCGTTTTCGAGAACATTTTCAACACAACTTCCGGAGCGGAATCATGGCTGAGAGTAATTTCAAAATAGGACAAAGTGAAACTGAGGCACATCAGGGCGAAATAGATATAGTTCATGTCTCGCAGTCCGCCGAGAACTCCGTAGAGAATAAAAAAGAAAAAGAGAAACACCGCGAGGAATGACGCGCCCTGGATGAGATATATACCGGCCAGATTGCGGTTGAATGCGAGCCTTGATCCTTCTCTGAATGAAGTAATGGTAAAGGGGGACATGGCTGCTGATTCAAAGAGCGGATATGCCTGAATCATTATTGTATTCGTCTGTCCCTTCGGGAGAATCATATGGGAAGGCAGGAGGATGTTGAAAGAAGCATAGGCATGAGAATTGTAATTCCCTTCTGCATAGGTTCCGTTTCTGAATATGTCATTCCCGTTGAGATAGACGATATAGGGATAATCAATCGGGCCGAGCATAAGTGAAAGGCCATCTGATTCAACAGGGGATTTCAAACTGAATTGAGCGGCAAAAGTAAACATTTTTCTGCCCTTGCCGTCTCCGGTGTTTATGGTTTCCCCATGGTAGGGGGTAAAGGTATAATCGATTGAGCGGGGAAGTGTTTCCGGATTGAAGTTTTCCACTTTCAGAAAAACATCATTGAGAACGGCCGGTCCCTGTTGAGCATCGACGATAGTCTGCCCTGACAGGAGAAAAAACGGAGATAGGGAAATAATAAGAATTAATAGATTACGTCGGAACATCAGGTGCCTCATTCTCATGATAATTGCCTCTCAATCATAGAAAATTCCTTTTGCAAAAACAAGTATAAAAAATTATAGATAGCTGCTTAGCGATCCTTTATTTCCTTTGTTGAACCATTCAGTAATCAATTTGCGGGAAATGGAAAAGGATGACGGCAACTTGTGAGTCCCCTTTTGCAGACCTTCTATGATATCTTCTCTGCTGAACCATCGGGCATCCTCCAGCTCATTATGGTCAACAACTATGTCTCCCTCATCCGCCTCGGCGAAATACCCCAGCATCAGGGTGTAGGGGAAGGGCCAGGGCTGCGAAGAATGGTACTCAGTCGATCTGACATGAATCCCCGTCTCCTCGAATACTTCCCTTACGACAGCATCTTCCAGCGATTCGCCGTGATCCACATATCCGGCCACAATGGAATACATTCCCTCGGGCCAGCCGGCTTTCCGGGCCAGAAGGCATTTGTCATCTCTTGTCACGACAACGATGACGGCCGGATCCGTGCGGGGATAATGGGGCGTCGCGCACGTCCCCTTTGAACAGTATCGCGCCTGTCCCATTTCTGCTGTTTCCGTAGCGGACCCGCACTTTCCGCAGAATCTGTGGTTCCGATGCCAGGAGACCAGAGCATTGGCATAGGCGATCAGGGCTCCTGTCCAGTCTTTCACATCGATACGGCTTTTTCTCAGATGTGTGAAGGCCGCCCCTTCGGGGAGGTTTATTTTCTGACCGTGAAAATCCAGATCAAGTGCGAAATATACAAGATTATCCTTTTTACCCAGGAGGTAACAGAATTCCTTATTGATAGTCTTTAATCCCGTATCTTTGAAAGTCAGAAGAACCGGTGAAACGGCATTATCTTCCCTGAGAAGGTTTTCCTCCCCTTTGATAAGGAGAAACCTTGCTTCGGGAGATTCGGTTAGGCTTGTGAAATGATCATGGTTCTCCCGGACTCCGGGCATCCGGTCCAGACCGGAAGAGGTCAGATAATTGAAGGAGGACTTTGAAAGATTATCCATGGCAGACAGTATATACTGTCCTTTAAAGTTGTAATAGAATATTCGGGAAAAAACAGCAAACAGAACGAAAGGATTTAAGTTGTATGGAATGGAGAGCCAGCCACATTCTGGTGGCGGAAAAAGAGAAGGCGAAAAAAATTCTGGAGCAATTAGAGAACGGCGCCGATTTCGCTGAACTGGCTATGGAGCATTCGACCTGCTCCAGCGCCTTCAAAGGGGGCGATCTGGGGTGGTTCGGTCCGGGGAAAATGGTTTTGCAGTTTGAACTGGCCGCAAAAAGGCTGAAGGAGCCGGGAGACCTGAGCAAGGTTGTGCAGACCCAGTTCGGCTTTCATATTATCAAGCTGACGGGAAAGCGTTAGAGATGAGGCAGTTGCGGCCCGATTCTTTTGCCCTATAAAGCAACTGATCAACTCTACTTCTCTCTCATATGAACCACTAAAACATTGTAAGTTTTACCGGCGGGATTTACACTTATAAAAGTGAATAAAACTTTTTTTTGCCTAGCGGTGCTTATGTCATTCAATTCGATATTTGCCGACGATCTGTATTTTCTCATAGATGACTTTTCCGGAGACAAATTCCGATTGAACCGCTCCTGGGAAGGATTCACCGATCAGGTTATGGGTGGTGTATCAGAAATCTCCATTTCCCGGATATCAAGGCAAAATGAGCCCTTTGTCAGGATGTCCGGAGAAGTTTCTCTTGAAAACAACGGCGGATTTATCCAGATAAGGCATATGCTTTCCGAGCCTTTCAAACCCTTTGACGGATCTGATTATCAAGGGATTCGCCTGAAAGTGAGGGGTCGGGGCGATGGTTATTATATTTTCCTGAGAACCACAGCGACTGTTTTTCCATGGAAATTTTACAAGTCGGAAATAATGCTGGAAGAGACCTGGTCTACTGTCGATCTGCCCTGGAGTTCCTTTTCAGAGGGGGATTACGGGACACTGAGAGCTTTCAGACCCGATAAACTGAAAAGCCTGGCCATTGTGGCGTACGGAAAGGAATTCACCGCTCAGATTGATATTTCAGAAATAGGATTGTACAAATGAAAAAAATTAAAGTCGGCGTCAGCAGCTGCCTGCTCGGAAACAATGTCCGCTATAACGGACAGCATCAGCTGGATCATTTCATTCGCGATACTTTAGGCCAGTGGTGCGAATTCGTACCGGTCTGCCCGGAAGTCGAATGCGGTCTTCCCATACCCCGCGAATCCATGAGGCTGGTCGGCGATGTTAACAATCCCCGATTGATGACGGGAAAAACGGGAATAGATCATACAGAAAAGATGAAATCCTGGATCGAAGGGAAACTTCCCGAACTGGAGAGGGAGGAACTGGTCGCTTTCGTTTTCAAAACGAAAAGCCCGTCGAGCGGAATGCGGAAAATCAAAATTTACAATGAACAGGGCGAAAGAATCAGTTTTAACGGGATTGGAATGTTTGCGAGGGCTTTTATGGAGCGGTTTCCCGACATCCCGGTTGAAGATGAAGGGCGTCTTTGTGATCCCGGTTTGAGAGAGCAGTTCATCGAGACCATATTTGTTCTTCAGCGCTGGCGCGATGCTGTAAAAGCCGGAACGGCTAAGGCTGTTGTGGATTTTCATACAAAGCATAAATACACATTTATGGCCCACAGTCCTCAAAAGCTGAAAGAGCTGGGAAAGTTGACAGCCCGGGCTGGCACCGTCAAACCGGAAGAGCTTGTTGAGGAATACCGTACGGTTCTGCACAAACTGCTCAAAGAGAAGAAAGACAGGAAGAAGAACTATAATGTCATTCTTCATATTATGGGATATTTCAAAAATCACCTGACCGCCGGTGAAAAGGATGAACTTCTTAAAGAAGCCCAACTGTACTATGACGGAATCTCCCCGGTCATCGTTCCGCTTACTTTGTTAAAACACTATACGATGAAATATGAGGAGCCCTATCTGCTGGAACAGTATTACCTGAACCCTCATCCGGTGGAACTGGGACTTCTGAATCATGTCTGATTCTTTTCCGGAGGAAGAATCTCTCTGATCAGCCGGTCGAGTATGGATGGGATTCGTTCGTACACATCCTTGATATTGACTCTTTCCGTCGGTTTATGGAGATCTTTACCCCAGGGGCCGATATTGACGATCGGTGCATCGAGCTGCTCCATTTTTCTGAAAGGTACGCTATAGATCGTTTCCCAGCCGGGACTGTTTCTCTTAATGGATACAATATCCTCTTCATTTCCGACCCAGCCTGCGTAGGAAAGATCGGAAATTCCCATAAAATAGGCGTTGGACTGATATTCGATTTGAAATAACTCTTTTGAAATACGATCGACTCTTTCCGCCAGATTAAAGTCTTCTCCTCCTTTTATCATGCTGTTGGTTATGTGGGGATAATAGGGACCCGATAAACCTATCACGACAGCAGGACCTTCCAGATCGGCTTCATCAGCAGTGAATTCAAGAATTCTGATAGCGGCATCGGGCAGGGTTATTTTATTTTCGCCGAGAAGGATTTTCATCTCCTCTTCTTTTGCCGCCAGTTTCTCGAGAAAAAGATTTTCGCCTTTTAACAGTGCCTGTTTATAGAGTTTTTCGTAGTCGATAACCAGAGGTGTGAAAGAAATAGCATCGGGCTCATCGTGATTGAGAAGACAAAACTTTTTGTAGGATTCTTCAAAATGGGATAAGACGCTTTGGACAGCTTCTTCCGACAGATGTATCATGCTCTCCAAAATATCAACTGGAGTTTTTGTAAAGGTCAGCCAATTGAAATACCCTGTAGCGGCTTCGGGAATGGAAGCATCGTAATTCTTTTTTCTGTCCTTTAGATTAACCCATATGGGGGGCGGCGTCGCATCATTTCCGAACTGGTCGCAGAGATCGATGTTCAGTTCCGTCAGAGCCTGAATCCTGGCCAGAATCAGTGAGGGATTCAGTCCGTTAAAGGGATCTCCGATATGACTGCGAACACCTCTTACGTAAACGATGGGCATGATTTTCCCTACAGAACCTTCATACATGAGAGCTTTTTTGCTCGTCTGGTTGTAATAAGGTTCGGAATTAATAACCAGTTTGTAATCGAGATTATATGTTTTTTTTAAATCGACCAGCAAACCAGTGGCTTCAATCATGCCCCGGGAAAGATTTTCCTCATCGGGCACGCTTATTAACAGAAGAGTGTGTGAAAAAGTTTCGTCAGTTGATAGTTTGTCCATGAGGGCCATTTGAATAGCGGCTCCGGCTTTCATATCGGCAGCACCTCTGCCGAATAACCAGTCTCCCGATTCCAGATCTTTACTGACCGCCGGCGAAAGGGGGCGTTTTGCCAATGCTTCCCTTAGGGAATCGGGACGGAGGGCCAGATTCTCCAGTTTCCCGTAGTCACTGGTTCCCACAGCATCATGATGGTGCAGGAATACAATTGTTTTTTTTGATACCCCTTCTACGAGACTCCAGATTATTTCCCTGTTGTTATTATCGTTTTCGAGCTTTCTGGATCCCAGATGATGGGGATGTTCTTTAAAATATGGCCTTGATTTCAGCCAGTTGAGAATTATTTCTTCGATAAAGCCTTCAAAGGGAGTATTGGTATCACTCCTCGATGAGATTAATCGGAGAAAAAGGGGTTCTATGATTTTTTTCCAGTTTTCTGCAGGTCTCATAGAGGTAAGTATAAAATCAAATAGAGAGGTTTCAATAAAAAAACCTCCTGCATAAGGAGGTTTGATTGAATAGAAAAATTAATAGAGCTTTCTTCTCTCGAGTTTTCTCAGTTTTTTCTGTTCTTTTCTTTTACGGGCTTTGTTTTGCTCGTGTTTTTTGGTAGAGGGCTTTTCGAAGTACTGTCTTCTTTTGAATTCTCTAATAATTCCCTCTTTTTCAACCTTCCTCTTAAAGCGTTTGATTGCTTTTTCGAGGTTTTCATCATCATAAACTTCTATATTAGCCATGCTTATAAAATACATAGTATTGAAAATACTTGTCAACCGCCGAAGGGGAATATAATCAGAACAACTGATGATCTTCTTCCAGCGGACCGTCCAGAATTTCCACTTTAAGCCCTTCAAGATGAATTTCTGCGCTCTCCACATAGAAGCCAAGTGATTCCTGTTCTATGTAAGTTGTGTCGACATATCGGAGAATTATGCGCCCGTCGATGGACAGTTCCATATAGCCGCCGTAGGTTACCAGTTCCACATCATAGGCCTGTTCGGGATGGGGATCAAAGTGATTGTTCTGTATAATATCGTATCGGAAGGCGTTTTCTATTCCTCCGCCTTCTCTTGTTCCCCAGATTCTAGCCTGAGCCAATCCGGCGATGAGATCCAGGCTGACATAGTGGCCGTTCGCCTCTCTGTCCGAGCGGAATACCAGTCCGGTTTTTCCCGGACCGTTGAAGGATATCCGGCATTTCAATCTGAAGTCCGATGCTCTGCCTTTGATCATAAAGATTTCATAACCGCTCTTCGATGTCATGGAGAGACTGCTGCTGTCATGATTTATCGAAGCCGTGGGATTTTTGAGAAGCCTCTGTACGGGAAATAAGTCTTTGTTTTCTTTACGGCTCTGAACTTTTTCATCAAAAAGCCAGTAGCTTTTCAGGGACAGCTGTCCGTTGCTGTTTACAATCAGTTCCGTGGGAGGCGGAAGGATCTTTACAGGATCGGACAGGCTGTTGAAGAAGTTCCATACGAGGAATTTCCCTTTATATGGCAGAACTCTGGCCGCGTAGTTTCCTCTGGGGAGAAGAACGTTGGAGGCAAAAGCTTCGAAATCGCTGTCCAGCGAGTCGGAATACCAGTAGTGGACTTTTACGTCTTCTTTGATATTCCCGAATAGATAATACCTGTTTGCAATTTTATGGAGTCCCGGTACCTCCACATCGTCATACATCCTGGGGAAGAAAAGAGGCGGTTTCCATTCAAATTCATCGGGAGTTCTTTCTTCTGCCAACCCGATGCAGCCTCTTCTGGCAATCGGTCCGAAAGGGACCCTCGCGTTAACCAGAAGATACCTCCTGTCTCCTTCACGGAAGAAAAAAGGATCGCGGCAACTGACCCAATTGCGACCTTCATTGATATTCTCTTCATAAAAGGGGCTGCTGATAGAGAGCGGGTAATTGGCTGAGGAAACTTTTTCCCAATGATAGAGATCATTGGATCTGGCCAGGCCTATTCTCTGTATTTTTCCGTCTTCTTTCCGGGAAAGTCCTGTATAGAACATTCTGAAAGCGGCAGGACCGTCGGGATCGGCGCTGACGTGCATTGTCCAGAGCATATCATCATCCCAGTCTCCGGGTTCTCCGATAAACAGGGGATTTTTGACTCTTTTCCACAAAAAACCATCATGACTCACTGCATGGGCGATATAGTCATGATTCGGGAGAACAAGGTGGAAGAGATGGAAAAGTCCCTGGTGTTCTATAATATCAATATCGCCCAGTTCTGAGCGTTCAAAACCTTTACCTGTATACATCTTTTTTATCCAGTAATATAGAGTTCTAAATATAATTAAAGGCTTTTTAGTAAAAAAAATCAACTCATAAGCAGTTTTGTTCTATATAAGTCCAATTCTATGACAGTTTGACATGATTTGTAATAATTAGTACACTAAGTAATTATGTATATAATGATGATTAATATTCACGGACTGGTCAGGTCCTCAAGCCTGGAGTTCGGACGGGATGCCGATACGGGAGGCCAGACCCGGTATGTAGTGGATCTGGCTGTAAATCTGTCGGAAAGCGAATCGGTCAGTTCCATTGATCTGGTTACAAGGCAGATCAAAGACAAGGTGGTCAGTCCGGTATATGGTGAGAAGATCGAAACGATCAATGAAAAATCCCGTATAGTCAGGCTCCCCTGCGGGGGAAATAAATACCTGCACAAAGAGAAGCTGTGGGGGAACCTGGAAGAGTTTACCGACAATCTCATAGCTTTTATCCGGTCTCAGGACAGGATTCCCGATGTAGTTCATGGACATTATGCCGACGGAGGTTATGTCGCTCTGCAGATCGCCGAGACCTTCGGCATACCTTTCGTTTTTACCGCTCATTCGCTCGGAAGAAATAAACTGGCCTTCCTCACATCAAACGGCTGGAGTGAAAAAAAGGCTGATTCCGCGTTTAATATCCGCACCCGAATCGATGTGGAGGAGGAGATCCTCGAGAGGGCCGATATGGTCATTGCCAGTACGAACTACGAGAAGGAAGATCTTTACGGCCAGTACAGCAACCGCTCTAAACCTTATTATAAAATCATCCCGCCGGGCATTATGCTCGATACTTTTTTTCCTTACTATTATTACGAAGTCCCTGGAAATAATATCACCGAAGAGGCCAAGCAGGCGCATATCAGGCTTCAGAATGAACTGAGACGTTTTCATTTTGAAACGGAAAAACCGTTAATCGTCACTCTTTGCCGTCCCGATGCCAGGAAAAACATCGATGTCCTTATTGATGTCTACGGGAAGGATAAGGAGCTGCAGGCTATGGCCAATCTGGCTATTTTCGCCGGAATCAGAGATGATATTGCCGAAATGGAAGAAGGGGAGCAGCAGGTCCTCACAGATATTCTTCTGGCCATGGATAAGTACGATCTTTACGGGAAAATGGCTATCCCGAAATATCATGATGCCACTAGCGATGTTCCGGAGCTCTACCGCATAACGGCGCTCAAGGGCGGCGTTTTCGTCAGCGCCTCATATCTGGAGACTTTCGGCTTGACTTTCATCGAAGCTTCGGCATCTGGTCTTCCCTTTGTCGCCACCAATAAGGGCGGACCGGTCGATATCGAAAAAAACTGCCGCAGCGGTGTTCTCGTGGATATTGCCAACCCGGAATCCATTTCCGAAGCGATTAAGAAAATTATTACCGATCATGCACTGTGGAGTGAATTGTCGCAGAACGGAACCAACCGGACAAGAGAGGTTTACACCTGGGGGCAGCATTGCCGGACTTATCTCTCGGCGCTGGAAACTCTGCCTTTCGGAGGTAACCGGGAAGCGGACCGACCGGGAAAAGACGGGAAAATCGTCGGGAACAGAATCAACCGGATGAAAAACCTGCTCATTGTCGATATAGACGATACGCTTCTGGGCGATGATGAAGCCACCGGAAGGGTCAGGCAATTTATCGAGGCCAACCGGGACACCCTGGGTTTCGGTGTCGCTACGGGCCGGGACATCGATTCGACAAAAGATGTACTCAGCGCTTACGGGTTTGATGATGTTGATATTCTGATTACCTCCGTGGGGACGGAAATCTATTATGGACCGCAGCTCCGGCAGGATAGAGGGTGGCAGTCACACATCCGGAGCAAGTGGAAGCTGGATCAGGTTCGCAGAGCACTGGCCGAACTGCCTTTTCTGTCTCTGCAGGAGACGCCGGAAGCTCAGAGAGATTATAAAGTGAGTTATATTCTGGACAGCAGCGCTGATCCCCGGGAGCGCATACCTCTGATCCATAATGCTCTGACAATAAGCAAGCTCTCTTATACGCTAGTGTATTCTCACGGGTTTTATATCGATATTCTTCCGGCCAGGGCATCAAAGGGAAAAGCTGTTTCCTATCTTTCGGGGAAATGGCAGATCAGCCGGTCTCATATTGTTGCGGCAGGCAATTCCGGTAATGATCGTGACATGCTGACGGGAAGTGTCAGAGGGGTAGTTGTCTCCAACTACGAAAAGGAACTGGAAGCATTGAAGAAGAACAAATCGGTTTACTTTTCCAAAGCGCCTTATGGAGACGGTGTTTTGGAAGGAATGAAATACTGGCTTGGCAGGGAGGATTATGAATAAATCAGGTTATACTCCGTTGATGAGAGCAAAAGGGTTGGAGAAAATTCTCGACGTGGGTGAAATTTATCTGAAGCTTGAAGGCGATAACCCTTATGGACATAAATATGACAGAATCGGGGAGCTGCTCGTTCGCGACGCGATATCCGGCGGTTTCGAAAAACTGATTGTCGACGGTCCGAGAGCCTTTATTCACAGCGTCCTGGCTTGCGCTGAACAGGCTGACATCTCTGTCAAGGTTCCGCTCTTCAAAGGGCAGATGTGGAAAAGCAAATCAATGGAAAAAGATATTCTTCTCGATTTCCGGAAAGTCAAACAGGACGAGCAGGAGTCTTTTGTTTCAGGATATTGTGAAGAAGGCGGATACTACAATTGCGTGAACGGCTATTACAACCGTCACCTTTCCATTACCGCCCTTGAAGCAATCGGAGAGGAAATTTGTGAAAAGCTCGATAGCATCACATCGGTTTTTGTCCAGTTGAGCTACGGGTATACGGTTTCCGGTCTATACGGGTCTTTTTTCAGGTTGTGGGCCAAAGGGAGAATTGAACATTATCCCCGGATCTTCTCCTGTACGATACCCAAAGGAAACACCATCTATGAAGATTATAAAAGGATCAATTCCATACCTGATATCGAAGAGTATGGAATCAGGCATAACCGGTACACCCGCGATCTTTTTATTGACAATACCCAGCTTCTGGAAAAGACACTGGAAGCTGTGAAGGATACAGATGGCGAGATCATTACAGTGGATGAGACGCTTTTAAAAGAAGCGGCGGCTCTTCTCAAGACCAGCGAACATATTTCCCTGACCGCAGAGGAAGCTTACAGTTTCGCCGGGTTTTATAAAACAGCCAGGGCCGGAAAGCTGAAGAGAGGGGTTCATGTCATTGTTCTGAATAACGGGAAAACCGATATTGTTGTCAATCGGCTTCAGAAGGATGCGGAAATGAGCCGTGAGACAATACTTTCCTATGTGAGAACCTTTCTTATGGAGTACTCCGATTCGATAGAGGAAACGAGTGACGCGATTGATAACGCCCTTTCCTCCGGAGCCGTGTTCACCGCGGAGATTGACGGCCGGATGGAAGGTATCGCCATTGTGGTCAGGATGGGATTCGAGGATTTTATACCCCGTTACCATCTGGCCTATATCGGGACGAGGGCCGGCAGGAAAGGCCGGGGGATTGCGGGAAAGCTCATTGAGGAAATCATCCAGTTTTCCGGAGGAAGCTTATCGCTCCATGTGGATCTTGATAATTCAAGGGCCAAGAAACTCTATGAAAAATTCGGATTTGTCCATATGTACAACAGGATGATTTACAAGGGAGATCTGCTTTGAGATCAATAATTGATCTCATCTTCAAGATATCGTTTGACATCTGAAGGCGAAGCGGAAAGAGGTCCACTGGCAAGAATGGGCTGGGACTCGATATTAGAGGCATCCATCATCGTTGCCAGACGCTGGAGCGAAGACAATAACATATTCTTCTCCCAGTCTTTAAGCTTATCAAACTGCCCGGTAAAGTCTTCCTGCAGCAATGAGGGGTTCAGATCAAGAATGCCTTTCGCCTTGTCGGTGAGGACGATACTGACTTTCCTTTTGTCTTTGTCGCTTCGCTGCCTGATGGTAAAGCCCTGCTGACCGAGTCTGTCGAGAATGCTCGTAACTGTGGCCTGGGAAAGACTGACGTTTTTTGCTATTTCGGAGATAGGTTTGCTCGGAGATTTATTGATTTCTTTCAGAACGATAAGCTGCGGACCGGTAAGACCGTATCTTTTGGTGAGTTTTTTTGAATGGAGATCAATCGCCCGGATTATTTGCCGTAAGGTTGATACAACCGAATCTGATAAATCTTGTGAAGTCTGGTCCATATGTCAGCCCTTTTACTATACTTTTTGGCAATTTTAATGAGTTTTAGACATTTTGTAAAGACAATAATACATTGAACACAAAATAACAAAAATGCTTATAAGCAACATATATTGCCTTATGGGTTGATAAAAGTGATAATAATTGTTAGTGTGCAAATAAAAAAAGGAGAATGATTTGAAGATTTATCATGAATTTACCTGCCCTAAGTGCGGGGTTAAACTCAGAATGAATATGAATCCCTCATGGCAAGAGGGAAGCGTCCGCTGCCCCTCTTGCAAAGAAAGGGTTTCTGTAAAACTCAATGAGAAGACAAAAAGAGAAAAAGAAGACTGATAATTACATCAGATATAGTTACTGTTGTAATTAAATATTGTGCAGCGATCAGCTTATAGTGCTTTTAAATATAGTTATGGATTGATGTAGTTCGCTTAAAATATATATAATACGAAATATATATAGGCTTAACTCTAAGGTTTTACGGTCTATTTAGTTAGTATTCAAATTAAATCAAGAAAAGAGGTATAAATATGAAGAAGAAGTTACTTTTACTGATCATGACAGCTTTTATGTCTGTAATGGCCCTGTCCGCATCGGGACAGGGTGAGTCCGGCGATGTGAAAACAATCGTTTTCGGAGATGTTTCCTGGGATAGTGTTCAGGTACACAACAGAATCGCGGCTTTTATAATCGAAAACGGAATGGATGGATACAAGGCTGATTTTATGCCCGGTGATACGCTTCCCATTATCAATGGAGTTGTTCAGGGAGATATTGATGTCGATATGGAGTCCTGGCACTCCAACTTTCGCGATGTTTATGACAAGGGAATTGCCTCGGGTAACCTGATCGACCTGGGCAAGAACATGCCCGATGCTCCTCAGGGCTGGTGGATTCCCCGTTATCTGGTCGAAGGACCCGATGCCGTTGCTCCCGACCTGAAGAGCGTATCCGATCTTCCCAAATATGCCGACCTTTTCACCGATCCGGAAGACAGGGACAAAGGTATTGTATACGGCGGCGTCGCCGGTTGGTCGCAGATGACTATTTCCGAAGAGATTTTTAATGAATTCGGTCTGGAAGACACTTTCAACCTCGGTATAGCCGGATCCGGTTCCGCTCTCGCGGGAACTATGGTCGGTGCTTACGAGAAGGGAGAAGCCTGGGTCGGTTATTACTGGGCTCCTACAGCCGTACTGGGAAAACTTGATATGGTCCGTCTAAAAGGAAGCGAGTACGAACCCGCCGATGTGAATATTCTTGTAAACAAATCCATGCTTGAAAAAGCTCCCGATGTTGTCGAGTTTCTTAAAAAATATTCTACTACTGTAGATGATAACAATGAATTCCTCGCTCAGATGGACCAGAATGAATGGTCTACCGCCGAAGCTGCTCAGTGGTTCCTGAAGAACAAAGAAGACGTCTGGACCGAATGGGTCAGCCCTGAAGTCGCAGAAAAGGTTAAAGCCGCGCTTTAAGGAGTCTTAATGTCTGATATTGAAAAAGATAATCAGGCTGAATCTTCGCAGGTCCTTATAAAGGACCTGTGGAAGGTTTTCGGCCGCGATGCCAAACGGATCGTAAACGGACCTCTTAAAGATAAAAGCAAAGAGGAAATACAGAAGAAGACCGGCTGTGTCGTCGGTATGAGAAACATCAATCTCGATATAAAAAAAGGTGAATTTTACATACTTATGGGTTTGTCCGGTTCAGGAAAATCCACTCTTATCAGAAATCTTATCCGTCTGGTCAATCCCACATCAGGCTCTATAACAATCAATGATGAAGTTGTAACGAAAATGAACAGCGAAGAGCTTCTGCAGTTCAGGAGGAAAACCTTTGGAATGGTTTTTCAGCATTACGGACTTCTTCCTCACATGACGGTACTGGACAATGCGGCATACGGCCTGAAAGTGAAAGGCATGCCCAAAGGCGAAAGATACGCAAAAGCCATGCGATCTCTGGAGACGGTCGGCTTGAAGGGCTGGGAGGATTATTATCCCGGTTCCCTCAGCGGCGGAATGCAGCAGAGAGTCGGACTGGCCAGAGCCCTGGCTAACGATCCGGAAATCCTTCTTATGGATGAGCCGTTCAGCGGACTCGACCCCCTGATCCGCCGTCAGATGCAGGACGAACTGGTCGAACTGCAGGATAAGCTTCAGAAAACAATTATTTTCGTAACCCACGACCTTCATGAGGCCCTTAAGCTCGGAGACCGTATCGCCATTATGCGCAACGGTGAAGTCGTCCAGGTCGGCAGTCCTGAAGAAATTGTCACACAGCCTGCTGACGACTACGTGGAAGAGTTTGTCAAAGATGCCTCTCCTGCCAAAGTTCTGACAGCCGGCAGCATAATGGAAGACGCCAAAGTGCTGCTCTATAATTGGGAAGGTCCTAAAACCGCATTAACTCTGTTGCGGTCCCATAAGAGGCGGGCGGCATTTGTCGTGGACAAATCGCACAAACTGCTTGGTGTTATCAAAGAAAGTGCGCTGGAGAAACTTCTCGAGTCACCGGAAAAGCCGAATATGATACCTCAGGAGTCGATGAAAACCGTTTCGACTGTAATGGAAGACACCATTCTTGAAGATCTGTTTCCCATCGTGACGGAAAATCCTTATCCCATACCGGTTTTAAAAGAAAACGGAAAACTGGCCGGTGTCGTTACAACCGACTCCATTTTCGAGTCCATATCACCGGTGGAAGGAGATAATCATGTTTAATTTTCCTGATATAATAGAAATCCCCTTGGCTTCCTGGATCGATTCCGGTATGTCGTGGCTGTTGCAGAACCTCGCCGGCTTTTTCGATGCCATCGGCTTTATTATTCTGCAGGTCGTTGTGGCCTTTGAAGCTGTTTTTCAGTTTATCCCCTGGTTCATCATGATACCTCTGGTAGGGTTGGCCGGGTGGAAGCTTGTCAATAGCTGGAAGATGGGAATTACCTTTATGGCCATGCTCCTGCTGATCGGTACATTCGGATACTGGGAAATGGCAATGCTCACTCTCAGTCTGGTCATCGCTTCAGTCTTCTTTTCCCTGATCATCGGCATCCCTATCGGGATCAATATGGCCAGAAACGATAGGACGGAAGGCATGCTTAAACCGCTGCTTGACGGAATGCAGACCATGCCTAGCTTCGTTTATCTTATACCGGCTCTGATGCTGTTCGGCATGGGAAAAGCTCCCGCAATGGTAGCGACTATCATTTATGCGGTGCCTCCTGTCATCAGGTTGACCAATGTCGGAATCAGAACTGTAGATAAAGAAGCCGTGGAAGCGTCAAAAGCTTTCGGCGCGACACCCCGCCAGGTCCTGTTTGATGTTCAGCTTCCTCTGGCCAAACCTTCCATTATGGTCGGTATTAACCAGACCACTATGATGGCCCTTGCCATGGTTGTTATCGGTTCGATGATCGGCGCCAAAGGCCTGGGGATGGAAGTTCTAATAGCCATTAGCAGAATTGAAGTCGGCCGGGGTTTTGAAGCCGGTATATCCATTGTCTTTCTGGCTATTATAATCGACCGCATAACCTTTTCCTTTTCAGAAAAAAATGAAAAATAAATACGATGTCATCGTCATTGGCAGCGGAATCGCCGGTCTTTCGGCTGCGATAGAATCCAGACTTGCCGGTGCCGATGTTATTGTTCTTGAAAAAATGGCTGGTGCCGGAGGGAATTCCCTGATTTCCGATGGCGGCCTGGCCGCAGCCGGGACAGAAGAGCAGAAAGCGGCGGGCATCGTCGATTCTCCGGCCCTGATGTATTATGATATGATGAAGGCCGGCGAACGGATAAATAATCCGGACCTGGTCAAAATTCTGACAGAGGAATCGGCCGAAGCCTACCTCTGGACCCGTGATTTTTTAAAAGTCCCTTACCTGGACCGTATCGATATTTTCGGCGGCCATTCCGTGCCGCGATGCTACACGGCTGAAAATATTACGGGAAAAACATTTATCTCGGCCCTTTTAAAAAAAGCTGAAGAGCTTTCCATCCCGGTCGCCTATAAACATTATGTACAGGATATTGTCAGGGAAGATGATAAGAGCCTCTCTTTGAAAGTCATTCCCGGTTTCAGCTTTAAAACCGGAAAGGGCGAGCCACCTGAAATCTTAAAAGCCCGTAAGGGCATTATTCTGGCGGCCGGCGGTTTCGGCAGCGATGTCCCTTTCCGGTCAGCTCAGGATCCCCGTCTGAATGAATCGGTTCAGTCTACGGGGCAGCCCTTTGTAGACAGTTCAGTATTGAAAATGGCTCTTAATCTCGGCGCCGCGCCGGTTCAGCTCTCCCGTATTCAGCTGGGCCCCTGGGCGTCCCCCGATGAAACAGGTTATGGCGACGGTCCCTCATTTGCCGAATATATATTGTTCCAGTACGGGATACTGATCGATCCCGACAAAGGGGTTCGCTTCGTCAATGAAATGGCCGACAGGAAGACCCTGTCCGATGAAATGATGTTTATGGGTCGTTATTCCATAGGGATTTGCGATGACCATGCGGTTAAAACCGCCGGCTGGAATATCGATAAGGCTCTTAAAAAGAAAGTCGTATTGAAATTCAGTACAATGGAGGAGCTGTGTCTCCACTACGGAATGGATTTTATTCCCGTAAAAAGAACCGTCGAACAGTTCAACCGGTTTATCCTTGCGGGCAAAGATAAAAACTTCGATAAACCAATACTCGATGGAGCAAAGCCCATATCGAGACCGCCTTATTACGGTATCCGGCTCTATCCCAAAGTTCATTACACTATGGGCGGTTTGCGCATCGATGAAAATGCACGGGTTCTGGACCTGAACGGGAAACCGGTCAACGGCCTCTATGCCGCCGGAGAAATAACCGGCGGAGTCCATGGGGCAAGCCGTCTCGGGAGCTGCTCTTTAACGGATTGCGTCGTCTTCGGACGCCGTGCCGGCCGGTTCAGCGCTTCATAAAAGCTTTTCGTATTTTATCGTAATTTCCCGTAAAGAACGGACATACGGCGATGCAGACCGAGCAGCCCATCGTCTGTGAGAAAGGGACGGCGCATTTGGTGTGGTCAATGTGTTTGGGTCCGCCATTTTCCGCCGCCGGCTTCTCCGGATATATCGCCTTTCCGGGGCATTTCTTTATACATCTTCCGCAGCTGCTGCAGAACCCCTCTATCCACTTGTAAGGGTTTTCCCCTTCAAAAAAGGGCAGATTTCCAATCGATGTGAAAACTGCCGCCAATCGCTGACTTCCTCCCGCCTCGGGAGAGATAAGCAGTCCGTTTGTTCCGATCCATCCCATGCCGGCTTTCCGGGCCAGAAGAGGGTAGTTCACATCGCCTCCCAGAGCGGCTCCCGCTTGAGCTCCGAATCCTCTTTCTCTGAGAAAACGGGCTATTTTATTGGAGGCATCACCCAGTCTGTCGTATATTCGCCAGACTTCTTTTCCCGCTTTGATGTCGGGAGCATGCTTCATTTCATTCCTGTCCATCTCCATAGAAAGAACAATGGCATTATCGAAGAGTATCGTTTTGTTCCTGAAGATCATATTGCCTGGAACTTTTGCATATCCTATATTGAGACATCCCAGTGAACGGGCCAGATCTTCCATTTCTTCAATCAGTTCTTCATGGCAGATATTTCCGGGATCAGGGGGATTGTCAGAGATATCCCGGTAACCCTTCTGTCTATTGTAAATCGAATGGATGAGCCAGGGCGCAACTTTTGACGATTTCCTTATATGGCTTTTAATGCTGCCGTATTTGAATACAAGTTCCGGGACTATCAAACCGGTTCTCGAATCGTCTGCGCTTTTTATGAGAGACGTCTCTTCCGGAACATAGTCGTCCGTGCTTCTGGACATAAGGGAAACTATCGGATTCATGGAATCTCCTAAAAATGACACGTGTCATTTTATATGTTATTACAATAATTCGACTGGTGTGTTTTTGTCAATGAATTCTGATGGTCATATCTCTTCTTGACAATTTGATCGTTAATACCTATAAAAGAATATAGAGGAATATGAAGGCAAATGGAGGCTGCTTGTGGATGAGGTTCTGACATTGTCGGAAGTGGCATCGTATCTGAAACTGTCAGAGAAAACACTCCTGAAAATGGTAAAAAACGGAGAAATTCCCTGTGCCAAAATTGCCAATCAGTGGCGGTTTTCCCGGCCGATGGTGGATGACTGGCTGAGGGGAAAAATGGAAGTCGTTCCCAAGAACGATCTATCGAGATTAATCGAGAGGGAATTCGATTACATGCCTCTGTCCCGGCTGATTGATGAAGATTCCATTGTCCTCGAGCTCAAATCTGTTGATCGGGCCGGAGTTATTGATGAACTGGCCGAGGTGGCATATAACAATAAACTGATTCTTGATAAAGATACGCTTACGAAAAAGCTGAATGAACGGGAAGACCTGATTTCCACAGCGATAGGTAACGGCATTGCCATACCCCATTTGAGAAAGCCTTCCGCCGCAATTATTTCAGAACCGAAAATCGTTATCGGTGTATCTCCCCGGGGTGTGGATTTTAAATCTCCCGACGGCAAACCGACGAAACTCTTTTTTCTCATTCTCTCCGATAGCGAAGTCGTACATTTGAGAATTCTGTCCCGCCTGGCCGCCATACTCAGAATTAATAATCATCTGGAACAAATGAATAATTTCAGAAGCAAAGAGGATTTTCTTAAGTTCTTTATTAATGACGATCGTGAGAACTTTCCCAAACCTTGACTATATATGGAATATTGAATATATTCCGGACATATGGTAAAAATCAACAGAAAATCTTATCCTTTTCTAATCATTACATTTCTCTATTTTCTTCTTGGATTTGTAAATATCCTTTTCGCTTATCTGGCTGTCGCCTGTATGATAATTCCATTTGTCATGGTATCCAGGACTGGAAAAAAGCCCTGGTGCAGCACCTACTGTCCGAGAGCGGATTTTCTTTCGCTTTTCCGCATTTTTAAAAGCAGCAGAAAAGCTCCTGCCTGGCTCAATTCGGACAATACGAGAAAACTGGTCTTTCAGTTTTTCTGTATCAATCTGTTCTTCATTGTCATGTCCACCTTTATGGTGAGCCGGGGACAGATGGAACCCATCGAATATGTGCGATTTCTCATCGCTTTTACCATCCCGGTAGATTTGCCCCAGATCTGGGCCGGTCCGGCTCTGCCTCCCTGGGCTGTTCATCTGGCATACCGCTTCTATTCAATCATGTTCACATCAACCGTATTAGGTGTCGTGCTTGCCTCTCTCTACAAACCGAGAACCTGGTGCGCTGTTTGTCCCGTCAATACCTTAAGTACGGCTATGATTCGTCAGATCACTGTTTCCGAGGGGAATGAGTAATTCGAAAGATTTTACTGAATTCCCATCATATCCTCTTTCGCTTTCGGAATGTCTATGGGGCAGACCATTCTTCCGATAAGCGGATAGGCTGTCAGGCAGATGAATCCCAGAGCCAGGAAAATAAACTGGAAGGGAAGAACATTGAGTAAGATACCGATAAGGAGAGGAGCCAGCGCGCTGGTCAGGTTTATGGCTCCGTATATACCGGAATAGAGGGCTCTTTTTTCTTTATTGCTTATTTGCACCAGAACAGCCTCTCCGCTCATTTTATGAGCTGAAGACAGGGCGCCCAGAAGGGGAAAGAGCAGAAAAACAAGCCATTTTCCCGCTCCGGCCGCCAGTGCGATGACCATTATCAGGGGAATGGCGAAACCGCCGATGCTTTCGATTTTCAGTATTCCTTTGAAACCCAGGGGCCCGACAATCCTGGGCCATATGAGATTGGAGACGAGCATGCCCCCCATCTGCAGCAGAACGATTGTCCCCACGAATGATGAGGGGATACCGTACCACCTGATAAGAGAGGGGAGGTAAAAGGGAATAAGCACGATAGCCGAAGTCAGGATATTGGCGGTCAGACAGTAATTCCGGAAAGTGTGGTCCTCTTTGAGTATGCTTTTCATGGAATGAATGATTTCATTAAGGCCCGGCCGTTCGGAGCTGCTCTCCTCCTGTTCCCTTATCATCCAGAATCCGATTGATGCCAGTGCCAGCATAAGCGAGGCAAGAGAAAACAGAAAGGCATAACGGACCGATCCGCTGAATCCCTTTATGATATAGCGAGTCAGAATTCCGGACAGAAGCACGCCTATGCTCCAGAAAACCTGTTTCCTCAGAAAGAATCTATGTCTCAGGGAGTCGGGAATGGTTGTTCCGATCAGAGACACATAGCTGATTCCGGCGAAAGCTCCGGAGAGCGAAAAGAGAATGAGGCCTCCGTAAATAAAGGTCAGCACCAGAGCGGGAGTGAGGCTGTCTGCTCCGAGAAGAAGCATGCCGATTCCGAAGAGGGCAAACATCCTCATATAAATACCGCCGAGAAGATAGGCTCTCTTTTTCTTTCTCGATTGAATAAAGGGAGCAAAAAGCAGTTGCGAAACCAGCGGCAGTCCGACCATTATGGCCGTAATGATGCCTATATGGATTTCCGAGCCTCCCACCTGAAGGACAAGTGCGGGAAGGACGGAGTTTATTTCGGTAAATGTGACTGTAAGGGCGAGAAAAATTCCGTGAACAAGGAAGCCTCTGTAACTTGATCTCTGATCTGCTGTTATTTCCATATACAGATTATAGGCTATAAAATCAGAGTTGTGAACAGATCGGGCAGTTCATGGGATCGTGTCCCCGGGCCGGACAGTACTCCCTGCCGAAATAAATGATCTGAAGATGCAGGCGGTTCCAGCTTTCTTCGGGGAATATTTTTTTCGCATCTTTCTCCGTCTGAATGACATTTTTACCGCTGGTGAGTCCCCATCGGGTCATAAGTCTGTGTATGTGGGTATCGACGGGAAAAGCATTCTGACCGAAGGCCTGGCTAACGACGACAGAGGCTGTTTTATGTCCTACTCCCGGCAGCTTTTCAAGCTCGTCCATATTGTCGGGCACCTTCCCTCCGTATTCCCGGACAATTATCTTCGACAGATTGCTTATGGCTTTTGATTTGTTATTTGATAAACCGCAGGGTCTGATAATCTCTTTTATCGTCTCAACGGGAACTTGCGCCATTTCCTCCGGCGTTCCGGCGAGGTCGAATAGCCCGGGCGTCACGGTGTTGACCCTCGCATCGGTACATTGGGCTGATAGTACAACAGCGACCAGCAGCGTGTAAGCGTCGCTGTGCTCCAGCGGTATGGGGACTTCGGGGTAGAGTTTGTTGAGAACATCCATGATCAGCGCGGCTTTTTCTTTTTTTCTCATCAGCCATTGATCCCTTTTTTGAGTATTTGGAGTTTATGATGGAGTATGAGCAGAGCTTCATCGGCCGTTCTGTTGGAAGATATGACCTGAATGACCGCCCTTCTGAGGGACTGGGTTAACAACTCAATCATAGCAGACATTTTGCACTCTTCGATCGAAGCCAGTCCGGATTCTTTTATCATGTTCTGAAATCTGTCATCGTTCCGGAGCTTCTCAGTTATATCTCTCTCGAAGATGTTGATGGCTGAAGGGCTGGCTGCTATCTGCCGGAGAAGCTGTGCCTTGACCGGGATGGCATCGCTGCGCTCTTTGATTTCCCTGATTTCCTTTTCCGCCAGAGAATAGATGAACTGGTAAATGCTTTCCCCGCCTGCCAGATCCTCTTCCAGATTCGCCCTAAGAGAGCAGAGGAGATAGAGAAAAAGATCCTCTTTTCCCCAGAAGTACTGATAGAAGCTGCCTCTGGCTATCCCGGCTTTTTCCACTATGTTTTTTATGGATACATCTTCCAGGGGAACCCGGCAGAATTCGCTTATAGCGGCATCGAAAACCCTTTGTCTCTTTTGGGCCGATAATTTCCGGAACGTCTCTTTAGGCAAAGCATTCTCCTCTAGCGAATCAGTCTCTGCTTTATCTTGGAATAGGAGAAGGCGGCGAGGAAGAAAGCTGTCAGCACCAGAACAATGGTGGCTCCGGAAGGAGCGTCGAAATAGTAGGATGTGTAAAATCCGGTGATGATGGAGATCAGGGCGAATACTGTGGACAGGACAATGATTTTCCACAATTCCTTGGTCAGCAATGACGCGGTAGCCGCCGGCGTAACCAGCAGTGCCAGAACCATAACGACTCCCACTGTCTGGGTGGCGATTACCGTTGTCGAGGCGACGAGTATGAGAAATCCGTAATGAATGACCAGAGGCGAGAGGCCTATGGCAAGGGCGTGAGTCGTGTCGAAACTTGTCACGAGCAGTTCTTTAAAGAAGATGATGACAAGTAAAATAACCAGCAGCGCCACGAAAGCTATCAGTATTATATCGAAAGAAGACACACCGAGAATGTTCCCGAAAAGTATGTGCGATAGATCCTGAAATGTCCCGACCCTGTTCATCAGAAGGATTCCCAGTGCGAAAGCCCCGGCAAAAATGACGCCGATGGAAGTGTCTTCCTTGAAGCGCTTGTGCCCTGTCAGGGTTCCGATGGCAAGAACTGATATGATGGCGGCGACAAGCGCCCCGATAAGCATATGAATACCCAGCATGAGAGCTATGACGATCCCCGGAAGTATGGCGTGGGCCAGTGCGTCGCCGATGAAAGCCATTCCTCTCCATACAATGAAGCCGCTGAGAACGCCGCATGCTGCCGCAACGAGCAGGCCGGCTCCCAGCCCTTTGAGAAAAAAAACATACTGAAGAGGTTCGATTATCCATTGAGCCATCATTCGTTTTCCATACCTTTGTGAAATTCAAAGCCGTAAGCCCTGGCTATGTTCTGGGGAGTCAGGACCTCTTTGACAGGTCCGTCTCCGATAATGGTTTTATCTAGAAAGAGAACTCTGCTGAAGTGAACCGTGAGAATTCCCAGATCGTGAGTGCTGACTAAAACACTCTTTCCCATTTTGCAGATCCTTTCTATGGTGTGGAACATCAGCTCCTGGGTGGCTATATCCACATGATTGAGAGGTTCGTCGAGTAGCAGGAGATCCGCATCGTGAGCCAGGGTTCTGGCGAGCATGACTCTCTGCTGCTGTCCGCCTGAGAGTTCTCCGACCTGCTTGTCGGCAATGTGGCTGATCTCCATTGTTTCCATAGCCGAATCCACAGCTTCACGGTCTTTTTTCCCGGGATTTCTGAACCAGCCCAGATGGACATAGCGGCCCATGGTGACGACCTGTCTTACCGATACGGGGAAAGACCAGTCCACCGAGCTTTTCTGCGGAACCATAGCGACTCTGTGCCGGCAGGTGTTGGCGGTATGGCCGTATATGGTTATATTTCCGGACTGAATTTTCTCCAGTCCCAGAATGAGCTTCATCATTGTGGATTTTCCCGCGCCGTTCGGACCGACCAGAGCGACTTTCTCACCGGGAGTTATCCGCAGATTTACATCGTGAAGGACCGGTCCGGTGTTTCCGCCATAGGTGAACCCGAGATTCTTTACTTCCAGAGCGGCGCTTTCGGCCATGGGAGGGTGGTCGCAGTTTTTTCCATAACAAAGCAGTGGTACGTTCAGCATCAGTTCCCCGTCAGCCTCATGATCGGCTGATCCATAGTATTTTTGATCTCATCCATTTTATTGTCGGCTTTTTCGCCTTTTTTGTCGAGAGAACCGATCTTCAGGGGCCGGATCTCCTTTTATACAGCAGACAATGTAAGTAGGAAGACCTGATAAGTCAACTGCAGCAGGAAAAATTTGTGTCCTCCCTATATTACCTTTACAATGAAAGGATGGGCGAGCGGGACCGGACTTATGAATACATAGTCAACACTTCATCGGATTTCATTACATTAATCAATAAAAACTATGAGTACGAGGTGGTAAATGATTCCTATTGCCGGGTCCTGGGAAAAAAAAGAGAGGAAATTCTCGGTCATTCCGTTTCCCGCATCTGGGGTGAGTCCCGGTTCGAATCCAAAATCAAAGGACATCTCGATAAGTGCTTTGCCGGACGTGACATCCATTATATAGAGGAGTTCGACTTCGGTGCTGAGCACAAGTATATGCATGTCTCCTATTATCCCTACCGGATGGAGGGACAGATCACCCATGCCCTGGTTTTTTCCCATGACATATCCAGAATGGGGCAGATGGAATCCCGGCTCCACAATTTGGAATTCCGCGATCCCGTAACCGGGCTATTCAACAGGAATTCTCTTGATATCATACTCGAAATGGAGTTGGAAAAAGCGAAGCGAAGCCGCGGGGATTCCGATAAGCTCAGAGCTCTCCTTTTCATTTCCATTACCAATCTTCAGGAGATCAATCTGGCTCACGGATATGACAGAGGGAACATGTTACTGGAAAATACAGGAATCCGCATTAAGGAATTTCTGCGCCAGAGCGATTATGTTTTCCGATATGACGGGCAGGAGCTGGTTGTCCTTCTCTCGAATCTGGCGGGGGAGTCCGATTCGGCCAAAGTGGCGCGAAAACTGACCGAAAGGATTTCCATACCCTATAGGAGCGACCGTTTCGATATCACTCTGCGCTGCCACATGGGGCTATCGTTATATCCGCGGGACAGCTGTGAAGGATGCGATCTGATCGCATCGGCCACTAAAGCCCTGAGCGAGTCTATCGCCACCGGGGTTCCCTTCTGCATCTATGATGGTGAGCTTCACAATCGGGCTCTGGAAAAGCTGAAGCTGGAAAGCGATCTCTACCGGGCGTTCGAACAGGATCAATTCGAGCTCTATTATCAGCCGATTGTCAGCCCCGAAGGCGTTATCAAAGGCTGCGAAACCCTGATCCGCTGGAATCATCCGGAAAGGGGACTCGTTCCCCCCGATCTTTTTATCCCTCAGGCCGAAGCGAACGGCTTAATAACCTCGATCGGAAAGTGGATCATCTTCCGGACGGTGGAGAAAATCCGCAGCTGGAGTGTTCCCTATGGCATTTATATTTCCATAAATCTCTCGGTCCGCGAGTTTGAAGATGAAAATTTATACGATCTTCTCCTTCAGGCCATGGGTAAAGGGGGAGAGCTCCCCAGGAAGTATCTCAAACTGGAAATAACCGAATCGGGAGGGATGGAAAAACCGGAAGAGACTATTGCCCGCATGAAGAAGCTCAGCGATGCGGGTTTTTCGATTTTTATTGATGATTTCGGAACAGGGCAGTCCAGTCTGGCCTATTTAAAGAATCTTCCGGCTACGACTCTGAAAATAGATAAGTCCTACATCGATCCGATTGTAGAGGATGAGGACAGCCGGTCCTATCTGAAGCTGATCCTCAATCTTGCGGAAAACCGCGGGAAGGAAACCGTTGTGGAAGGGGTGGAGACAGCTGAACAGCTCTCAATCCTGAAAGAGGCCGGCTGCCGGTCCATTCAGGGATACTATTTTTCAAAGCCCCTCCCTGCGGATCAATTTGAATCTCTTCTTGCAAACAGTACGATTCTTCCGGAAAAAAGATGATTGCTTTTTTTATTGACAGAAAAGGGAATGAGATTAAAAATAAATTAAGAGCGAGTAATCACTCGGGTTTTAATTTCACTGAAGGTTTTTTTACCGATATATCGCGTCCCGGCCCGATCCTTCTTTGTTATTATATTTAGAGCGAGTGTTCGCTCAGTGTCTATGTCTGTATATTTGTTCATTCCCATAAGGTTTATATAAGGAGGATTTAAATGAGTAGAGAGACAGTTATGTCCTACATTAATGTTTTCGCCGTATTGAAAAATATGGAGGAACTCGTACGGGTCGATGCTGCGTCGAAAGAGCTTATCAAAGACAAAGACATGTCCATTCAATTCACTGTAAACAAAGGACCGAAAGCTGTTCTGACCTTCCGTAACGGCGAAGCTCAGCTTACAAGAGGCGGAGGGAAGGCTGGAATCAAGCTCTATTTTTTCTCTCCCGATCACTTTAACAAAATGATGGACGGCAAGGCCAACCCCGTTCCCTACAAGGGGTTGACGAAAATTTCCTTTCTCACGGGAACCTTTATGAAACTGGCGGAAAGGCTCGAATATTATCTTCGTCCCGATGAAGACAAACTCCGGGACAGTGCATATTTCAAAGCCAATACCGAGATGACAGCTTACGCGGCTTTCTTTGCCCTATCGGAAATAGGAAACCGCGATGAGAAGGCTTTGCACAGCACCGCCGCCATACCGGATGGAAAGATTCTGGTTAAGGTGGAAAACGGGCCGGCTGTCACAGTCATCAAGGAAAACGGCATTCTCCGAACGGAAAAGGGAGAACCCGAATCGCCTCGGTGTATTCTCTCCTTCAGTTCTCTGGAATCGGCTCATCTCGTTCTCAATGGAAAACTCGATACCTACACAGCTCTGGCAACGGGGCAGATGGCCATGCGCGGATTTATTCCAATGATAGAAAATATGAACCCCATTCTCGATCAGGTCGCGGAATATCTGCAATAGGAAGGAAAAGATGATTGAAACTAAAGAAGAAGCGAAACTCAATACCTATGAAAATTCACAGGAGTTATTCAAAAGGGCGGTAAAAGTCATCCCCACGGGGATTCCCGGACATCTCGGACCGGTCCAGTCTCAGTTCATTCCCACTTCGGACTTCCCGTTTTATGCCGAAAGGGCCGAAGGATCCTATTTCTGGGATCTGGATGGTAACAAATTCATCGATTACATGTGCGCCTACGGTCCCAATGTTCTGGGGTATAACAATCCCGTTGTGGACAAAGCGGCTTTCGATCAGTTCAAGAAGGGAAACTGCATGGCTCTTCCCGGCAAGGTTCAGGTCGAATTTGCCGAGCTGCTGGTCGACACGATTGAAGGGGCCGATTGGGCCATGTTTATGAAGAACGGAGGAGATGCTACAAGCTTCGCCCTTATGATAGCCCGTGCGGCGACAGGCAGGAAGAAGCTGGTCCGCATAAAAGGGGGATATCACGGCGTGGCACCCTGGACCCAGGTCGACGGCCATGCGGGAGTTGTCAGTGAGGATATTTCCAACAATCTCTTTATGGAGTGGAACGATGCGGAAGCCTTTGAAAGACTTATCAGCGACTATCCCGGACAGATCGCCGGTCTTATCGCCACTCCCTACGATCATAGAATCTTCACGGATAATGCACTTCCCAAACCGGGATACTGGCAGAAAATACGGCAGCTCTGTACGGATAACGGCATTGTTCTGATCATTGATGATGTCCGCTGCGGATTCCGTCTCGATATGGGCGGATCGGCAAAATACTTCGGTTTCGAACCGGATCTGGCCTGCTACTGCAAGGCTCTGGCCAACGGTTACAATATTTCTTCGGTTGTCGGAAAGGATTCGCTCCGCGATGCGGCATCAAAAGTATTTTACACGGGAAGCTACTGGTCTTCCGCCGTTCCCATGGCGGCGGGGATAGCCTGCATCAATGAGCTGAAGAGGATCGACGGTCCCCGTCTGATGATAGAGAAAGGGGAGAAGCTCACTGCGGGACTGAAAAAGACCGCCGAAGCAAACGGCATTGATCTGGTTATCTCCGGTGTCCCTTCCATGTTTTATATGCGCATTGCCAATGACAATTCGCTGATGATGCACCAGGAGTTCTGTGCCGAGTGCGCCAAACGGGGCGTTTTCTTCGTCTCCCATCACAATCATTTTATCAACTGTTCTCTCTCTGATGAGGACATTGCGAAAACTCTGGAAGTGGCGGAGGAAGCTTTCCGGATAGTAAAGAAAAATAATCCGGACAAGTGCAATTAAGGGAGGAACCAATGGGCTTGAGCGAAAAAGAATTTCTGGAACTGGATGAAAAAGCGAAAGAGATGAGGCATCTGATCCTCGATACGGTACAGTGGGCGGGCGGCGCCCATGTGGGGGGATCGCTCAGCGCGGCTGATATCCTCACGCTTCTCTACTATAAATATCTGAATATCGACCCCGGGAAACCGGATTGGGAGGACCGTGACCGCTTTGTCCTCAGCAAGGGACATATCGGTGTGGGGCTGGCGCCCTTCCTGGCGGATAAGGGATATATCGACCGGGAGCTCCTTAAAACATACAACCATACGGGGTCCTCGCTGGGAATGCACCTCGATAAAAACAAGGTTCCGGGGCTGGATGCGTCAACGGGATCTCTGGGACACGGTCTTCCCATCAGCCTGGGGATGGCGCTGGCGGCGAAGCAGAGGGGGAAAAGCTATAAGACCTGGTGTCTTCTGGGAGACGGAGAGTGCAATGAAGGCTCTGTCTGGGAGGCGGCTATGGCGGCTTCCCATCATAAGGCGGACAATCTCATCGCCATGGTGGACCGGAACCGCTGTATGATGGACGGCTCCACCGAAGACGTTATGGCCCTCGAACCCTTTGCCGACAAGTGGCGGGCTTTCGGATTCAATGTGCTGGAGGTGGACGGACACGACCTGAAGGCGCTGGCCGAAGCCATGGAAACAGCCCTGGAGGCAGGAGATAAGCCGACGGTCATAATCTGCCAAACTGTCAAGGGATGCGGAGTCGAGTCCATTTCCGGCGATTACCGGTATCACTACGCCTCCTTCGATCCCGAAAAAACCAGACTTTTTAAAGAAGAGATAAGCTCTTATCACGCAAAAAGAAGAGAGGAGAAGAAATAATGGCCGGTTTAACCTATACCATACTGGACGCGACCAATATGTCCACTGCGGAAGTTTACGGAAAAGCTCTGGAACACCTGGCGGATAATTACGACAATGTCGTGGGACTTACGGCCGATCTGGCCAAATCTACTAAAATCGGAGTTCTGGCTGAAAAACATCCCGACCGTCTCTACAATATGGGAATCGCCGAACAGAATCTCTTCGGCGTTGCCGCGGGAATGGCTTCGGCGGGGCTAGTCCCCTATGTCTCCACTTTCGCCATTTTCACATCCATGAGGGCACTCGATCAGGTCCACACCGATATCTGCTACCAGAATCTCAATGTGAAGATGATTGCAACCCACGGAGGCCTGAGTTTCGGCCAGGCCGGTTCGACACACCACTGCACGGAGGATATCGGCATCATGCGGACCATGGCCAATCTGACAATTGTCGTCCCGGCCGACGGGATCTCCGCAGCGGAAGCCGTTACCGCCGCATACAGCAAGGAAGGTCCGGTCTATATCCGTCTCAACCGGGGTTATGACCAGCCCGTATACGACACATCGGAATGTGATTTTCAGATCGGGAAATCAATAGAACTGGCTGAAGGATCCGATCTGACCATTATCGCCTGCGGGGCCGCTGTGTACAGAGCCAGGGAAGCGGCGTCTATTTTAAGAAACAGTGACGGTATCCACGCCCGGGTCATCGATATGCACACAATCAAACCGATAGACAGAGATGCCATTCTGAAAGCGGTTCACGATACGCGGAGAATCATCACTGTGGAAGACCACAATATCATCGGGGGGCTGGGAAGCGCCGTTGCGGAAGTCATGGCGGAGAGCGGAAAAGCCTGCGCCTTTAAACGATTGGGCGTGCCCGATACCTTTTCCATCATCGGACTCCATGAAGATCTTATGGCCCATTACGGTTTCGATATGAACGGAATCGCCTCGGCGGCGCGGGAATTGATGAATAGGGATTTTGAAGAAGATGACGACTGGGATGACGAATTATGAGTGTGCTCGCCAATGATGAAATCTATGCCAACAGAATCTTCCTCAATTCTGTTCTGCCTCTGTTAAAAGTTATTGTGGAGGAAATGCCGGTTTTCGGAAAGCTCTGGGAAGGAGTCGATGCCGTCTGCCAGGTCTCGGCTCTGGGGCCGGAAGAGAAAGTGGGAACCCACTTTCTCATCGAAGAAGGGAAATGGACAGTAAAAAGGGGGATATATGAGGGAAATCCCCATGTCGAGCTGGAGTTCCCCTCTGTCAGCGCTTTGAATCTCTTCTTTCAGGGGAAAAGCAAAAAACTGCCGAAAATGAAGGGCTGGTACCGGCTCGGTCTCTTTCTGAAGTTTATGAGAACCCTGCTGAAAATGGCCGCTCTTCTGGGCATGGAGGAACCGCCGGAAAATGAAGAGGAAAAAGCACTGCTTGTAAAGATGTATTTCTACCTCCTCTCGGCGGGAATCAGCCAGCTCAATAAAGCGGGCCATCCTGAAATTTCTTCCTGGATAAAAATGAGCCCCGACCGCGTTTATGCCTGGGAGGTGGAAACCCATCCCGGCTGTTCCGCCTATATGAGGGTGAAGGCGGGAAAATCGAAAGCCTGCCGCGGGATTTATCAGCGTTCCAAACCTTTCTTTACCATGCGTTTTGCCAATCTTGACAGCGCTTTGGGGATTCTCATGTCCATTGACGATATGATCGAGGCAACCGTGAAAGGGAGAATCAAAATGGTGGGCAGTCCGGAATACGGCGCCCGCATCGGCGACTATATGCTTATTGTAGGAGATTACGCGAAATGAAAGTAAAATCACTCAGCCATGTGGGGCTGACCGTCTCGGATTTCGAGGCGGCGGTCCGCTGGTATCATGATAAATTCGGCTGCCGCCTTATCGACGATAACACTCTGCCGCCGGCCCAGGTCACGGCGCTTAAAGACTTGTACGGCCTTGAGAATTCTTCCATAAAACTGGGATTCCTCAGAGTCCCCGGAGGCGGTGTTGTGGAAATCTTCGAATTCGAAGAGAAGCTCGAGCCGGAGAGAACGAGATGGAATCGTCCCGGACCGACCCATATCACCTTCGATGTGAAAAATGTCCCCAAATGGTACAAAAAGCTGAAGGGGGAGGGAATCGATTTCTTTTCGGAACCGCAGAACACGAAAGGAGCGGACTGGGTCTTTCTCAAAGATCCCGACGGCAACCTTATAGAGTTGATTGATATGAAAATGAATAATACAATAATCAAAAGTTTCATCGGGGCTATCGCCGCTTCGCTTTTCGGCAGAAGCAAATACAAGGCATATTATGCCTCAACCTGATCCCCGGGAAACAGGCTCTCTCGGATCTTTCCCCTGGTCGGTGAAGAGAGAGTCAATGCGGGGTACTGAATATGGCAGCTGAAGAAAATAAATTCCACAAATCGACATTCGATAAAATTGATCCCGAAAGAAAGCAGCGGATAATTGATGTAGCCGTCAGCCATTTTGCGAAATTCGGCTTTAAAGCAACCAATATCAATAATATTGCCAGCGATGCGGGAATCAGCATCGGGTCCATGTACTCATATTTCGAGTCCAAAGACGACCTTTTCCTGACTATCGGAGATTACGGATACAGTTTACTGGCCAGAGCCCTTTCCGAAGTAAACCGCAAACAGGATGACCACCTTAAAATCTTTGAAGAACTTCTCCGGGCTTCGCGGCGCTATGCGCTGGAATACCCGGAGATGAATCAGGTCTATCTAGAAATGACGACCCAGGGGATGAGCTCCCTTTCCGAGAAGCTTTCCTACCAGCTCGAGGATATTACGGCGAAGCTCTATCATTCCATACTGAAAAAGGCTCAGGATGAGGGACGCATAGATCCGGCCATCGATATCAACGTGGTCTCTTTCTGTCTCGACAATCTTATCATGATGTTCCAGTACTCCTACACTTCGGATTATTACCGCAACAGAATGCGGATCTTTCTGGGGGATGATGAACCGGATGAGGAGGATCTCATAGAGAAGGTTATGCTTTTTATCAAAAGAGCTCTGACTAAAAGCGAGTAGTTAAATTATATCGCTGCTATGAGTCTGATTCGCTTTATAGAGAAGACCGGACTGGTAAAGATTCACCTGGTTCCGACCGTTTTTCTTTGACTTGTACAGGGCTTCGTCAGCCCTTTCAATAAGTGTTTTTTCCGAGAGTTTCTCCACCCAGTCATAAGTGCTTATACCAATGCTGACAGTCACCTTCAGGGTTTTCTCTTCCCACATAACCGCCATCTTCTCCACGGCGCGTCTTAATCTCTCTCCGACCACGACCGCTTCCTCGCGGCCTGTTTCCGGCAGAAGAACGGTAAATTCCTCTCCTCCGAAACGGGACAGAATGTCCTCCTCCCGGACCGTGTGCTTCAGAGTCTCCGCCAGTTGTATAATCACTTCGTCTCCGGCAAGATGCCCGTAGTCATCATTGAAGTTTTTGAAATGATCAATATCCATCACAATCAGCGAACTCGAATGTCTGGTCCGGCGGCATCTCGCCAGCTCTTCGTTGACACGGCTGACGAAAAAGTTATGGTTGTAAAGCCCTGTTTTGGAATCTTTAACGGAATGTTCGTAATGTATGTTGTTCTGTATGCCGACTGACGTGAATTTCATTAGCTTGTCGATATAGGCGATTTCCGCTTTGCTGTACTCTTCAGAGAGTACTTTCGGCCCGAAAAGGATTATGCCGTATAAACCGGACAACCCTTTAATGGGGACGATAATTTCCGGATGAAACTGCTCGAAGGGTTTGATCAGAGAGGGATCGCCTAATTCGTATTCAAAGAGATTGAAGCTGGTCGTCCCGGTATAATTGCGGAAAAACGCTTCGTATGGCTCGAGGGAATCAAGGTCCATATTGATCTTGGTGAAATTCATATTGTGATAGGCGTAAGTTTTGATCCTGCTCACCGTTATGCCCTCATTGAGGATAAAAACCAGATCGGAAGGGATAAACTTTTCCGAAAGGCATTTTATGATATAGGCAACCAGTTCGTCGACCGATTCCTTCAGAAAAATCTCATAGGCTTCGTTAATCAGCTGATCACTGTCTTTATTGCCAACTTTCAGTTTTTCTATATAATCGAGAATCCCTATCTCTTTCAGCAAAGCGTAGCTGCTGATGAGTTTGGGGTTCTGAGCAATCTCTTCCCATTCCATCACTATAATGTACTTGTAATTACGGGCTTTAGCAAGAACTCATTGCCGGGATGCAATTAATCGGCTGCGGTTCAAACCTTTCCGGTTTTTAGAAATAAAATTGCTTGTCACCAGATTGGTTCCGGATTAAGTTTGAGAAAAGGAAATAAGGTAATAATCATTGAAATTGCTGGTTTTTATTCTGAATAATGAAGAATTTCTCGAAGAAGTGATGTCCGCCTACATCGAGTCGGGTGTTACGGGAGCGACTATACTCGATTCCGAAGGTATGGGTCGCTTTTTGACTTACGAAGTCCCTCTCTTTGCCGGCTTCAAGGAATTCATGAAGGGCAATAAACCATATAACAAGACGATTATATCTGTCATCCGCGATAATGAGACTCTTGAAAGCGTGAAAGCCCTTGTGGACGAAATCGTCGGCGGTCTGGATAAGCCCGGCACGGGGGTCATGTTCACCATCCCGATCGATTGGGCCTACGGTCTGGTCCCGGAGGATGAGGAAATTTAATATCAATTTAAAAGGAAGTGTTGAAATAATGGGCGTAATATCGGCGAAACTGAAAGCGGAATGTATTCTGGTAGATCCTCCCGAAACGGAGAAGGAGGAGCTTTTCAGACATCTGGTGGACACTCTCGCTTCCGTTTACGGAATAGAAGAACCGGATCTGCTTTACCAGAGCATTCTGAAAAGAGAAGAGATGGTATCAACCTGCATCGGCTACGGATGCGCCGTTCCCCATTGCCAGTCCGAGTCACTGGAGAAAACACTCTTCGCCGCGGCCAGACTCGATCCCCCCCGGGATTTCGACACGCCCGACGGCCAGCCTGTCTCCCTTGTCTTTCTGATGGCCGGCCCTGCGAAAAATACCGGAAGCCACATCAGATTGTTATCGAAACTCGCCCGGTTTCTCCATGACCCCCAGTTCCGGGAGGATCTGGAGAAGGCCGTCGACGCCGGGGATTTTCACAGGATCATCAGTCTCAAGGATCAGTGATATGAGTATTGAAACCAGATGGAAGCTTATCCGTTTTTTTATTACAGCTCTCTCCATGTTCGGTCTCTGGCTTATTTTTACAGCCAGTTTTGAGCTTTTTTCTCTGGTTACGGGCCTGGGCGGTTCTTTTTTCGTGGCCGCGCTCACATACGAAATCTTTATACCCAGGCACCAGGCGGGGATCAATTTTTTCGTACCCCGTCCTTTCCATCTGATTCTCTATCTCTTCCTCATGATCTTTTTTATTTACAAGTCGAGTATCGCTGTTCTCGTCGCCGTTGTTACCGGCCAAGTCAATCCCCGCATCGTGCATTTCAGAACACCTCTGAAATCGGACATGGCCAGAATGGTTCTGGCCAATTCCATAACCATGACTCCCGGGACCATCACTCTGGATCTCAATGACGATCACCTTACGGTTCACTGGTTCTTCTCCACCACAAGCCATTCGAAAGTGGCCGGAAACGAAGTGAAAGGAGAGATTGAAAGACATCTTAAGAAGGTCTGGCTATGAGAGAGTTCCTTCTTACGGGGATGCAGTGGTTCATAATAGCCTGCATACTGGTCTGCATTATCAGAATCCTTACTTCCCGAACCACTTCGGGCAAGCTTGTGGGCCTGAATGTCCTTTCGGGAGTCGTTCTGGCTTTTCTGGTCCTCCGCGGTGTCAGCGAAGGGCGGGCCCTCTATCTCGATGTGGCTCTTGTTTACGATATTTTCGGTTTTCTCGGTTTTCTGGGAATCGCCCGGTTTCTGAAAGATAAAATCCAGGGAGAGTCGCAGGAATGAGCATACGCGAGATACTGGCGGCAATAGCTTTTCTGGCTGCTGTTATTTTCGGAGTAGCCGGTCTGGCGGGGCTCTTCCGCTTCCCCGATCCCTATTCGAGGCTTCAGGCGGGTTCACTTCTGGGGACCACGTCGGTTCTGTCCATCTTCATAGGAACGCTGCTTCTGTCTCCCAATGGTGCCGTAGCGGCGAGGGTAGTGGTAATCATGCTCTTTTTTCTTATTTCCTCTCCGACGGGATCCCATATCGTTGCCCGGTTCACCTGGAACATCGGGACACATCCCTGGAGGCCCAAATCCGAAGAGAAGAAGAACCAGGGAAAGACCGGCAAAGGGAAAGATGAGGCCGCTCCGGAGGAGAACCCATGACTGTCATTCTTCTGCTCTTCATTCTGGGGTTGGGAATATACACCCTTTTTACAAAGGATCTGCTCCACAGCGTCATCGCGCTATCGGCTATCAGTCTACTGTCTGCCATGCTCTTCTACATACTCCATGCTCCCGATGTGGCCATTACCGAGGCGGCTGTGGGTGCCGGAGTCTCCACTATCATTTTTGTCTGGATCATACGCCATACAGACAGGAAGGAGAGCGATAGTTGAAAAAATCTGCAGTCGGTTCGGTTTTCGCTCTTTTGCTGATCAGCGCCGTAGTCCTCCCTGTTTTTCTCAGCAGTTACCAGTGGCCTGGTACGGCCCGCGATCATCTCGAGCTCAAAGGCGTTGAGGAATCGGGAGCCACCAATCTCGTCAGTGCCATATACCTCGGGTACCGCGCTTACGACACGCTCGGTGAAACCATCGTTCTTCTGGTCGCCGTGACAGGAACAATCGGAATTCTGAAAAAAGCCGGTGCCGTTATCGAGGACAGACACAGTTTCGCCCTGCCGGGAGAAATGAGACGGGCAAATTATATGAGGACTCATCTGCTGGAAGCCGTGACGAGCAAACTGGGGCCTATCGTGCTGCTTTTCGGGTTTTATGTCATGCTCTACGGTCATCTCTCACCGGGCGGCGGGTTCCAGGGAGGAGTCGTCGTCGCTTCCGGTATTGTCTTCCTTGCCCTCGGAAGCAGCGGAAACGCCAGTTCGGCTTTGATCCGTCAGGATATCCTGGGCCGTATTGAAGCGGTGGCTTTCCTCATGCTTCTGATTCTTTCCATCAGCGGTATCTTTACGGGAGAGGGTTTTCTCGACAATCCTTTAAAGCACTATTCATCATTGCCGGCGGCTTTCATTATCGTACTCAATATCATCATAGGGCTTAAAGTGGGAGCGGGCATAGGTGTTATGTGCATAATTATGCTGGGGAAGGAATGATGGTGATGATAGAACGGCTTTTGCTTTTTCTGCTTTTCCTTCTGGGCTTCTGGGGGATACTGGCCAAACAGAATATTATAAAAAAAATCATATCTCTGAACCTGATTAACAGTGCCGTGGTCATTCTTTTTGTTCTGGAAGGGAGCCGTATCGGTAACAAAGCGCCCATACTGGAAGAGGGGATTGCCGGCATTGTCGACCCCATCCCCCAGGCTCTTATGCTGACCGCCATCGTTATCGGCGTCTGCGTCACCGCTCTATCCCTGGCCCTGGCTTACCGTCTGTACAAGGCGGCGGGGACATTTAATATTGAAGATATCCGCAAAGAGGTGAGCCGCAAATGAGTCCTGAAGGTCTGGCTTTCGCCCCTGTTCTGCTACCTCTCCTGGGAGCGGCCATCGTTTTTCTCGCCAAGGCATTTTTCAGAGGGAGAGGTGCGGTCATCGTCGAATACACCGGCGTTTTCACCGGACTCTATCTTCCCTGGCTGGCTTTGATCTTTCTGTTCCCCGTTGTTATCAATGGATCAGCCGTAACAGGAGTTATCGGCCACTGGAACAGCGGTGTGGGTATCTCCTACCGCTTCGACGGGCTGGCATGGATGGTCAATGTTCTGGGTTACACTTTAGGCGGGGCAGCCTGGCTCCATTCTCTCTCATCCGGACCCAAAGGTCCCTCTTTCAGCGCTATTTTTCTCATCCAGACAGCGGCGCTCGGCGCAACCATTATGACGGCGGATCTCTTTAATCTCTTTGTCAGTCTGGAAGTTCTCGGCATCTCTTCCTACATTCTCGTTTCCAGCTCGGAAAAGCCGGGAGCCGCACTGGCATCTTTTTCCTATCTCATGGTCAGCTCCACCGCTATGGTATTCTTTCTTCTCGGCCTCTTCGGTCTCTACCGCATCACCGGCTCTCTCTCCTATGAAGGGATTGCCGCAGGATTAGGACATCTGGATGGGAATGCCCTTGCGACGGCTGTCATTTCTCTTTCTCTGCTCGTCGGGGCCATAGCCATAAGAGTGGCGGTTATGCCTTTGTACGGCTGGCTGCCCGACGCCCATGCGCTGGCCCCCCATGCCGTCTCGGCCGTCCTTTCCGGTGTCCTGATTAAAACGCCGCTTTTTGCACTGAGCCGGATTCTCATTCTTTTTCCCATCGGAAAGGAAGCGGGGCAGCTGATGAGTTATGCAGGAGCCGCCACCGCTCTGCTGGCCGTGATCATAGCTCTCTCTCAGAAGGATGTCAAAAGGCTTCTCGCCTATCACTCCATCAGCCAGATCGGTTATATCGTCTGTACCTGGGGAGCTGCCGTGGCTGTGGGAATCGGGACAAAAGCGGGTACTCTGCTCATGGCAGCGGCTTTCCTCCACGCTCTGTTTCACGCCGTTTTCAAAGGGCTGCTGTTTCTGAGCATCGGTTCCTCTGTCGATGCGGCGGGAGAGCGGGATGTCTATAAACTTCGGGGAGCGGTATCCATCCTGAAAAGATCGGGAGATAAAGCGGCAATAGCTTTTTTCGGTTTTCTTGTCGGAGCTCTTTCCATTTCCGCTATTCCGCCTTTTAACGGGTTCACCAGTAAAACGGCTATGACCTACCTTCTCAAATATTACGGACAGTATGGATCCGTACTCTACTGGATTCTGACAATTGCCGGTGCGGGGACGGCGGCTTCATTTATCAAACTCTCACGGATTTACTGGCCCGATAAAGAAAAGATTTCCACCGTTTTTCCGGAAAGAACCGATTCCGGGCCGGTCCTTCCGGGAGTTATTGCCATTATCTTCCTGTCGGTGCTTTGTATACTCGGCGGGATATTCACACCTCTTATTTTCAAAACTGTTACGGCTCTCCTGTCCGGAAAATCCTTAACTATGGGTGATGGTTATTCTTTCTTTTCGACAGGCAATTTGCTGAAATCCCTCTATACGGCGGGAGCCGGGGCGCTGGTTTTTCTTCTGGCAACGGGAAATGCTGGATCGGCTCTTTTGAAAAAAGTCCGCGAAAGACCGCGCAGTTTCCAGGGGCTTTTCGTGTCCTATGCTCTGGCCGCAGCGGCGATGGCGGGCTGGCTTTTATACCACGCTGCCCCTTAAGTCGAATGTAGATGAATCTGAACGCTATTTTTCAGGCAAAAAGCAGCAGGCTGACAGCCATGATCATCATGCCGGCTATCAAACCACCGATTGCCAGATGATGCTCTCCATATTCCTCCGCTGTGGGCAGGAGTTCATCGAGAGAAATGTATACCATGATTCCGGCCACTGCGGCGAAAATGACACCGAACGTTGTATCGTTGAAGACAGATCGGAGAACGAAATACCCGATCAATGCTCCGATCGGTTCAGCCAGTCCCGAAAGAAATGAGAGAACAAAGGCCTTTTTCCGGCTTTTCGTCGCATAAAAAATCGGTGCGGAAACAGCCAGGCCTTCCGGAATATTATGAATGGCAACGGCTATGGCGATACTGATACCCAGAGTGGGGTTGGTCAATCCGCTCATAAAGGTGGCCAGGCCTTCGGGAAAGTTGTGAATCCCTATGGCAAGAGCTGAAAAAACCCCCATTCTCATAAGCTTCATTTTATCTCTATCGGAAGAATCCTCGATTTTCCGGGCAACATTCAACTCGTGGGGGTTTTCATAGGAGGGTATGATTTTATCGATCAGGGCAATGATGAATATCCCGATAAAAAAAGCAACAGTTGTCCAGATATAACCTGTCTTTTCTCCCAGAGCCGCGCTCAGTGAATCCCGGGCTTTCACAAATATTTCTATCATGGAAACATAAATCATAACTCCCGCGGAAAAACCAAGAGAAATGGTCAATATTTTGGGGTTGAACTTTTTAGACAACAGACCGATCAGACTTCCGATCCCTGTTGATAAACCGGCGAATATTGTTAAAGAGAGAGCGAAGAGTATGGAGCTGTCCATTCAGTATTCCTTATTGAATGTTTTATCAGATTATCTAAATTATATATGAATAAAACCATTTATTGGTACACAAACCATATATGATAGAAAGATGGATGAAACCGCACTGAATCTCATAGACCGTTTATGCGATCTCACCGTATCGAAAAAACATAGAAAAAGGTAAATCAAAAAAAATTAAAAAACTTTTTTCACATCGACAATAATGGAATGGGTTCTTGTTCCCATTGAAGGAGTTGTCGAGACAGTCGAAGTCAGGTAATTGGCATTGGCGCCGTCATTTGCCGTTAAAGCCCATACTCCCTGATTCAGTGACAGTGATCCGCGGCATATTCCGTCGGTAACGCGAACAACGGTCCTGATCCTGCCGTCGGGACTGGCCACTTCAACCGTATCGCCATCTTCAATGCCTCTTTCCCGGGCATCGAGGCTGTTAATCCACATTTTATCGTCGCAGAGCTTTTTCAGAGAGGGGATATTATCGAACTGGGAATGAATCCGGTACTTCTCATGAGGAGTTATCATTCTCAGGGGATATCTGTCATTGGTTTCAATGAGAATATGCTCGGGAAGAAGGGTTCCCCCGGCATTTTCCAGAGCATGGGAAGCTATCTCAATCCTGCCCGACTCTGTGTTGAGGGGATGTTTTTCCGGGTTGCTGAAGAAATCTGCCAGAGCTGTTCTTTCTCTGTCTTTGCCTATGTAAATACCTTCGGTCTTGAATTTTTCTCTGTCATCTATTTCCGAATGATCCAGAAACTCTTCCAGCCATTGCTCTTCGCTCTTTCCTTCGCTGAATTCACTTTCAAAACCCATCCGGCGGGCCAGTTCACAGAAAATTTCATAATCATTTTTTGACTGACCGACCGGTTCAGCCGCCTTCGCGGAATAAAAGAGATAATTGTTCTGCGTTCCCACAATATCATCTCTTTCCATAAAGGTTGTTACGGGAAGAACGACGTCGCAGTACCGCGCCGTATCGGTCAGAAAATAATCATGGGTTACGGAAAAATCCGCTTTTCTGAAAGCCTTTATCGTTTTATCCGTACCGGAAGACTGTCCTATAAAATTCCCGCCTACGTTGTATAAGAGACTGATATCTGAAGGATATCCGCCGGCTTTTCCTTCCAGAACCGCATCGGCCCAGCTGTTGACAGGAACACCGGTTTTCAGGGGATTGGCGGGAACTTTCATTCGGCCGCATAGCGGTTTAGGCTGTCTGTTCCATTTGGCGGCTCCGATTGAACCACCCCGCAATCCCGCATTGCCTGTGGCCAGCTGCAGCACAGCGCCCAGTCTGTCGGCGTTCTCCCCTCCGATCGCCCTTTGAAGGGAAAAACCCGGCAGCAGAGCGGTCGGTTGTATCGAGCTGTAACCGAGGGCGAAATCGATAATTTCCTCTTTCCCGATACCGCAGATCTTCTCCGCCCAGGAAGGGCTTTTGGCAATTCCGTCGCTTTCTCCGGTAATGTAGGATTCAAAGAGATCAAAACCCGAACTGAACTTTTGAAGAGAGGTCCGGTCGATAAGATCCCTTTCAATCAGAACCCAGAGGATTGCCAGCATGAACGCCGAGTCAGTCCCGGGCAGAATCGGAATCCAGCGGGCTTTGAAATTTTTTACTGTCCTGGTCATCCGGGGATCTATGACGATGATTTCCGTACCCTTGCGGGAACACTCGCTTAAAACCGCTTCGACTTCGCTATCGAACCGGGTATCCGAAGGATTGAACCCCCAGAGAATTATTCTTTGAGACAGCAGCAGAGTTGCCGCGTCAATTCCCACGTTGTTAGTCCCGAAAACCGGCGTTTTGACGTATTCCGACGCCTGGCTGGAGTAATCCCCCAGAGTGTCGGTGAACCCTCCGTAAAGGGAGAGAAACCGGCTCGTGAGGTAAGCCGTATTGTGCAGGGCTCCCCGGCAGGAACCGGAACCGCCCAGTTTGAGGATCTCATCCTGTCGACCCCGATCCCTGAGACTGATCATCTTTTCCGAAATGAGGCTGAGGGCCTCTTCCCAGGAAGCCTTCCTGAATTGTCCCGTACCCCTTTCCCCGTCGCGGATAAGGGGAGTCGTGAGCCTGTCTTTATGATAAAGGGTCTCGGCGCTTCTGTATCCTTTCAGACAGCCGCGCATATAATGTGGCTTGTAAGGGGAGTCGGTGATTTTAACCACTTTTCCATCTTTTATATGTGCTGCCAGAGCGCAGCCGGCTCCGCAGTCTTTATTGCATGATAGGGGTACGATGCTTTCCTGTTCCATAGCGGCATTGTACATAAAAGTACTTTAAAAGGAAATCGAAAAAATATTGGATAGCCAAGTCGGGATATTCTATAATTAAAATATCTGAAATTTGCGGAGTTGAACTTGAGCAACAAAAGAACAGCCTTCTATCTGTTCGTTTTAATTTCAATATGTTTTGTCCTCTTTATCCTGTACTTCAATCATTATAAAATGCGCTGGCAGGAGAGGGAGATGGAACGTCACGCCATCGTCATAGAAGAGGATTTCTGGGCTCTCGACGCTCAGGGCCCTCTTAAATATCTCACTCTCGTTTCCCAGCGGGAGAGTTTCGGAAGCATCTCCATTTACGGTTTGAACGGCGAGGAGTTCCTCAATATAGAAGAGCCCGAGTTTACCGGCTTCGATAGATTTCTGGATAATGTCGGACTGATACCGGAAACCATTATGCAGTTCGACATCGTTCATGACGGTGAAGTTATCGGATATCTGACGGCGGCATACCGCAATAAAAACATTTACATCTATTTTTACGCCTTTATCGTTTTCATACTCATCTACTTCGTGATTATTCTCTTTCTCAAGACGGTGGGGGACAAACATCAGCTGGAACACCGGGTCCGGGAAAGAACCATCGAGTTGGAAGAAGAGATTGAAGAGAGAATCAAAATAGAGCTGGAGCTGAAAGAAGCGCGGAATTACATTTCCAATATTATAGATTCCATGCCTTCCATACTGATCAGCGTCGATTCGGAGGGGCGGATCACTCAGTGCAACAAAACCGCCGAGGAAATGACCGGCATCGACAGAAAGGAATCTCTCGGCATGTTCATCGATTCCCTTATCCCCCAGATGAAGCTCCGCATGAAATACATCCGGGAAAACATAGAAAGCGGCGAAATAAAGCAGGAGCAGAAAGTCCTTATAAAAGAAAACGGCAATATCAGATATGCGGATATTACAATTTATCCTCTGACCGAAGAAGGGGCGAAGGGAGCCGTTATCCGGCTGGATGATGTGACCAATAAAGTCCGCCTCGAAGAGATGATGATCCAGAGCGAAAAAATGTTATCGGTCGGCGGGCTTGCCGCGGGAATGGCCCATGAGATCAACAACCCCCTTGGCGGTATGATGCAGACAGCCCATGTCATGGAGAACAGGCTCGGTAAAAGCCTGGATATGCCGGGCAATGTGAAAGCGGCGGAAGAAGCCGGCACGACTATGGAAGCTATCAAAGCCTTTATGGATTCCCGCGGGATTCCGAGAATGATCAATTCCATAAATGAATCGGGACGGCGTGTGGCCGAGATTATCGAGAACATGCTTTCCTTTTCCAGAAAAAGCGATGGCCAGTCGACGACCAGAAATGTCAATGAACTGATCGAAAAAACACTCGAACTGGCTTATTCCGATTATGACCTGAAAAAACAATATGATTTCAAGCTAGTCAATATCGAGCGCGATTTCGCCGAAGAGCTGCCCATGATTCCCTGCCAGCAGGGGAAAATCCAGCAGGTTCTTCTCAATATACTGAGAAACGGGGCTCAGGCCATGCAGAAGGCCAATACGGATAATCCGACCTTCCGGATAAAAACATATGCCGATGATCGTAAGAAAATGGTCTGCATGGAAATTGAGGACAATGGCCCGGGAATGGATGAGAATACGAGAAAACGTGTCTTCGAACCCTTTTTTACCACTAAGGAAGTGGGAGTCGGGACGGGATTGGGATTAAGCGTTTCCTATTTTATCATTACTGAAAACCATAGCGGGGAAATGGAAGTGGAATCCCATCCCGGAGAAGGGGCGCGTTTTATCATCAGGTTGCCATATTAAAAAAAAGAACTGACTTAATTAACATGTTTTTTCTTTCTTGTAAAGAAAAAACGAGTCTAAAACTCCCATTTATTGACATGAGAGAGCCATATCTTTATCATTTTAGTCATTAGTAACAAGCGGAGTAAAATAAACAAATGAAGAGAAAACACACCAAGATTGTTGCCACAATCTCGGACTTAAAATGCGATGTCGAATTTCTCAGGGAATTGCATGAAAGCGGAATGGATGTTGTCCGTCTCAATACGGCTCATCAGACTCATGAAGACACACTGAAGGTTATAGAAAATGTAAGAAGGGTCTCATCGAAGATAGCTCTTCTTCTCGACACGAAAGGACCGGAAGTCAGAACCTGTGAAATGGAATCGGTTCTTACGGTCAAGGAAGGTGATGAGCTGGTCATCAGCGACAAAGTCCTGAAGGGAAAAACCTGCTTCAAAGTCAATTACTCCGGATTTGTCAAAGATGTGAATGTGGGTAATACCATCCTCATCGATGACGGCGAAACGGGAATGAAAGTCGTAAATAAAAAAGACGGCGCCCTGTTCTGCGAAGTTCTCAACGACGGTGAAATCAAAAACAATAAAAGCGTCAATGTCCCCGATGTCTCCATTCAGCTTCCCTCTCTGACCCAGAAGGATAAAGACTATATTCAGTTCGCTGCTGAAAACGACCTCGACTTCATAGCCCATTCCTTTGTGAGGAACAAACAGGATGTTCTGGATGTACAGGCTATTCTTGACAAGCATAACAGCAAAGCCAAAATCATTGCCAAGATCGAAAACCGAGAAGGCGTTGACAATATCGAAGAGATTCTCGATCACGCTTACGGTGTCATGATTGCCAGAGGTGACCTCGGAATAGAGATTCCCGCAGAAGAAGTACCGGTAGCTCAGAAAAAAATTATCGACATTTGCATCAAGCGGGCCCAGCCGGTAATTACAGCAACCCAGATGCTCCACACCATGATCAAAAATCCCCGTCCCACCAGAGCTGAAGTCAGCGATGTGGCCAATGCCGTTTTCGACGGAACCGACGCCCTTATGCTTTCCGGGGAGACAGCCTACGGGGACTATCCCGTTGAAGCCGTTCAGACTATGGCCTCAATCGCCCGCAATGTGGAATCTCAAAAGTCCCAGGCTTTATCCTGCAAAGGATACAGAGATGCGACTGTCAGAAGTTTTCTGGCGAGAAATGCCGTCAAAGCGGCGACCCAGCTTCCCGTTACGGCCATTGTTGCCGATACCCATTCGGGATATTCAGCCAGAATCCTGGCTTCCCATCGATCGCATGTTCCCATATATGTTATGTGTCATAAAAAAGATGTCATGCGCCGCATGTCTCTTATTTACGGACTTGACGCGCATTATATAGAAGCCGCCGAAACGATTAATGACCTGACAACGAGAAACCTGAATCATCTTGTTAAGGAAACGGACTTGAATATCAGCGATCTGGTTGTTCTTATGGCCGGGAATCCCCAGTCCACCGAAGCAGCCGATTTCATAGAAATCAATACTGTGGCGAACTGTGTGAAGAACACCCTTACCTGATTGATGTTATGTTGTGAATAAGCGGAAGCCTTTCCCCTACCGGGAAGGGCTTTTTTTATCAGCTCTCTCTGTTCCCGGAGTTTCTCCGGATTTTTTCATTTTCCTTTTCAATGAATTCGGCTGATTCCCTGTTGAATCTTTCGATATTGTCACAAATCCGGTTTATATCGATCTGGTTTGTTTTAATTCTCTTTTGTGTGAACCGGACATCTTCCATCAGTTCGTTGAAACGGGTCCGGCTGAGAAATGGTTTTACCTGAACGATGTTCTTCGGCTGATAGACGAAAAGATCGCTGAGCACTGTGTGATTGAGCTGACCGAGAAAAATCTGAATGGTCTTGCTGTCCATCCGCATAAGGGCGTTATAACTGCCCATATTGCTCATCAGTTTTTTCAGTCTCAGCATTTTGCTTTCCTGGAGCCTGGCTCCGGTCTCTCTCTCCAGAATCATGAGTGTATTTGATCCCAGTAGAATCTTGTTGTCCATGATCTGATTGTAAAGCTCTTCCAGTAGTTTCCTGTTTCGTTCCAGGAGCTCTTCGAGGGAGTCAGAGCAGCCACTCCCCGCTATAAACCCGTCGCGTAGTCTTACAGGCAGATGGCTGAGAAGATTCTGTCGGCTTCTGAAAGGTATGGATGTCATCCCGATCCGGTCGCCTTTGCGGATTTTGTGATAGAAAAGCTCTCTCAGTTCATTGCCGCTTAAAGAACGGGCCAGAAAGAAATTCTGACAGATCAGATTGATGTCCCGTTTTCCCGCCAGAGTCAGGAGATCATCCAGAAGAAAACGTCCCTCTGTGAGGTGGAAGCTGGAAAAATTTCTGCTGAAGAGTTCGCGGTTCGTCTGAAGAATCTTACCCTTGACGGTTGAGCATTCCTGTTCCGGCAGAAGATTGATCAGCTTGCGGGGGAATCGGAAGGCATAGGTGAGGGAACCGCCGGGAGAATATATGTTTCCCTCCAGTTCATAACCGTCGGCCATGGCGTCGATATCCCCTGAAAATGGTCCCGCCGAACGGATTTTCACTTCTTTATTCATAAGCCGTCCGAGGCTGTTTTTCTGCGCTTTCATAAGCTGAGCCGATAAGGTGGCGATTGAGGGATTCTGGCCTTTAAAACTATAGAAGCACTCCGTATCCCTATTGTCGATGGTGAACGTGCACCTGTAGAGGCTGCAGCCTTCAGCTGAAACGGGGACCGGATCGAAGCATATTTGTGAATAATCAGCACAGATAGGGGAGTTCCCGATAGTCAGTTCCGGAATAAGGTAACTCCCGAAGGCAAACTCTCTGCTTCTTTTTACTATCAGGCATTTGCTGTCTTTTTCCTGTCCCGATTCCTGATCGGATTTAACTATATAATAGCTGTTTTTCCCTCCGGCGATCACCTCCTTTTCCCCAATGTTCCAGAAAAGAGGCTCTTTGTCTTCGACGGTGAGGATTCCGGGCAGGACCTCGAGGGCCAGAGCTTCATTGAGAAGATGACTGATCTGTTCTTTCTGAAAACCGTCATCTTTGAGCACTATGGAAAAATCGAAAATATCGCTGCTTCCGCACAGATGGAAATAGAGCCAGGGGACCGAATCGTCCAGCCTTTTCCTCATCTCTGCCGTATCGATTATCTCTGTTTCTTCATTGAGGTTCAGCAGCTTATTGAGGATGCCGGTTATTCGTTTTTCCGGCGGAACAGGAGCTTCTTCGGAACTCTGATTATTTTTTTTTCTTTTAAAGAGCTTCAGCATTTTTTTTTCTGTTTTTACAGCAGGGTATAGAGTAGTATGATTCTCATGATATACTCTATTTTTGCCGTTCTCCTTGCCATTACAGTTGTTTTAGTACTCAATACTTTGAGGTTCCGCGGGAAATTCACCGGGATAATTGAATCCCTTCCTTTTGAACTATCGGATCATATCGTCGATAAACTGAAGCGGGCCGTTGCCATAAAGTCTGTTAGCCACAGTGATTACTCCCTCAATGATCTGGAAGAATTCAAAAAAATCATCCCTTTTATCGAAAATAACTATCCCGGAGTCATTTCCGGAATGGAACTTGAGGTTATGGGTGATTATTCCTGTATTCTCAAGTGGCCCGGCAAAGATGAATCGGTAAAACCTGTTCTCTTTCTCGCCCATTACGATGTTGTTCCCGTCGTTCCCGGGAAGTGGTCCGCCGATCCTTTCGGAGGAGAAGAGAAAGACGGGTTTATCTGGGGGCGGGGGACCCTGGATACAAAAAATACCTTTACCGCTCTTCTTGAATCAGCCGAACAACTCCTTTCCAGCGGATATACTCCCGACCGTACGGTGTATTTTGCCTTCGGCGGAGATGAAGAGACTCAGGGAACCGAAGGGGCCGGTAGAATAAGCGCTTATTTTCAAAAAACGGGTATGGAATTCGACTGGCTTCTCGATGAGGGGGGAGTCGTAGCCGAGAACGCCCTGGCCATGGTTAAAGAGCCTCTGGCCCTGGTCGGCATTTCAGAGAAGGGATATGTCAATATCCGGATCGCCGCGGAAGGGAAGGGAGGGCACTCCTCCATGCCCCCTGCTCACAGTGCGGCGGGGCTTATTGCCCGGGCCGTGGCCACTATGGAAAACCGCCCTTTTCCGGCAAAGCTGACACCTACAGTGGAAGCCTTTCTGAAAGGGATTGTCCCTTTTGTGAGTTTTCCTGTCGCCATTGTTCTGGCCAATCAGCGTATCTTTTCTCCGGTCATTAAAAAACTGCTTCTCGCCGGTGACCAGACGGCAGCTTTGATCCGCACGACCCAGGCCGTGACGATAATCCGTTCGGGAAAAAAAGAGAATGTTCTTCCCTCGTCGGGTGAAGCGATAATCAATCTGAGGATTCTTCCCGGGGAAACAGTGGACAGTACGGTAAAAAGGGTCTCGCAGATTTTGAAGCATCAACCGGTAACAGTGGAAAACTACAGCATGAACGATTCCAATGATCCCGTGGAGGAATCGGAACTGTATAACGAACCGTACAGGCTGATTGAATCTGTCATAGGTGGAGTTTTTAAAGGGGCTGTTACGGCTCCCTATATGATGACCGGCGCTACGGACTCCAAACACTACAGAAATGTCTGCAGGAACATATACCGTTTTTCCCCCATGAGCCTGAAAAGCGAAGAGATCGCCCTTATCCACAGTGCCGATGAGAGGATATCCCGGGAAAACTATAGGAAAGCCATACAGTTCTACATGACGTTATTGAATGAAATTTAAGGAATGGAAAAATAGATGGGAAACAGCGAAAGTTCAGTAAAAATAGGAAAAAAAGCCTTCCTCGGCTCAGTCATAATCATTTTCGTGCTTATGATCATATCGGGGATTATGGGACGGATTCTGCCGGCGGGCAGTTTTGACAGAGTTGTAGACGGTGCCAGAGAGGTGGTTGTCAGCGGCTCTTTTCATTATACCGAAGCACCGGATTATCCGATATGGCGGTGGCTGACCGCTCCGGTTGAGGTTTTATGGGGGGCTGACAGCCTCACAATTATCACTCTTTCGCTGCTTATTATTTTTATAAGCGGTTCCGTTACGGTTCTGGAGACCGCCGGAGTTATCACCTATATTCTCGATGAGCTCGTTGAAAAATTCAGAAGCCGCAAATACCTCCTTATGGCCATGATTATTTTTCTCTTTATGTTTCTTGCTTCATTTCTGGGTATATACGAAGGTCTGGTTCCGCTCATTCTTTTTATCGTACCGCTGGCCCATTCCCTGGGATGGGATTCCCTGACGGGACTGGGGATGAGCCTGATGCCTCTGGCTTTCGGATTCTCTTCCGCCGTTACTAACCCCTTCACAATCGGCGTCGCCCAGAAAATAGCCGAGCTTCCTCTTTTCTCCGGGGCCTGGTACCGAATTATCTTCTTCGTTGTCGTTTACTTTTTCGTTTATCTATTCGTCAGTACCTATGCGAAGAAGATCGAGAGAAAACCGGAACTCTCTATTGTCTACAAAGAGGATCTGGAGGTAAAAAGAACCGAAGGAGAATTGCACAAAACAAAACTTTCCGATTCGGAAAAGAAGAAAATGAGCCGGGCGGTTATCTGGTTTACCCTGTCCATGACCGCCGCCATAATCATGGTGCTCCTCTCATCGATGGTTTCAGCTCTTTCCGATCTGGCTTTTCCTCTAATGGGATTGTTTTTCCTAATCGGAGGAATCGGTAGTGCTTTTCTCGTGGGAATAAAGGGGCGGAACATCCTGCGGTTCTTCGGCAGGGGAACTCTCGGAATCCTGCCGGGAATTCTCCTCGTTCTCATGGCTTACAGCGTCAAGCACATCATAGATCAGGCTCAGATTACCGATACCATTCTCTATCTGGCATCGGGTGCCATAAGCAAGGCATCGCCCGACGCGGCGGCCTTCCTCGTATACGCCCTCACCCTGGGGATGAACTTCTTTATCGGTTCGGCTTCGGCGAAAGCCTTTCTTATGATGCCTATCCTGACGCCTCTGGCCGATCTGGTGGGGATAACCCGCCAGACGGCCGTTCTGGCTTTCGACTTCGGAGACGGATTCAGCAATATGGTCTATCCGTCCAACGCCCTGCTTCTCATCGCGCTGGGATTTACGGTCGTCTCCTATCCCAAATGGATCCGCTGGACATTTCCCCTTCAGCTGGTCATGCTCGGCCTGACCTGCGCCTTTCTCTGGGGAGCCGTCCAGTTCGGATTCGGGCCTTTTTAGCTTACCGGATTCTCAGTCCGATGGAGAAATTCAAAGTGGCCAGATTGTTTGTTGAATAATTTTCTATGGTCTGGGTCCAGAAGCGGTCTTCATACTGGCTGACTCCATCGGAAGTTCCTCCGAGGAAGCGGACATTGACATAAGTATCTATACCGTTTTTCAGAGGGAATAAAACCCTGAGGGACGTATCGAGGAGACTGCCTTCGAACTGGAAATCCGCACCGTTGAAGAAGGCGGAGCTGGCGTAGATTCCCGTGGCTTCAAAGCCCAGGCCGATGCCCGAGGGGAAGCGGTACTCGGCGGCGAGGTAGAGAGCCGGTACCAGTCCCAGGTTCTGGCTCGTCGTGGACTGCGTCCCGTTTTTTTCAGAGAAAATGATCGAGGCATTTCTCAACTGGAGCGCCACGCCGGCTACGACATCGAGATCTTTCCGCTTGAAGAAATCGAAACCGTAGGTGAAGCGCCAGAAGGAGAAGCCGTACTGGATATCCATAGGCGTTCCCGAGGCAAAAGTAACCTGATCGACAGTCACATCATCGCGGAAGGTCACTTCCGTATTAACGATCAGAGGCTGATAAAGGGCATTGAAGATATGGCGGTCCGCTATGACCATTCCCGCTTCTACGCGGCTGAAGGGAAAGAGGATCTCCTGGCCTCCCATGGTGACGAAATCGAAATCGGTTCCCGCGTCGCCGTTCTGATAGTGGTGGTAGAGCACTTTCGTGACTCCGCCCTCAACTTTGGCGTTGAACTTGAAAAGGCTGTCAGGCTTGTTGATAAGGCTCTCTTCATCCCATGATAGACTGAATAGGTTGTTTACCAGAATGGTGAACAATAAAGTTGTGATAATAGCGATTTTTCTCATTTTATAACTCCTTACTTTTCTATGACACCGATTGCCAGGGCTCCCCGTCCCGAGTGCATGCCCACTATAGGGGAAATGGAAGTAATGTAATCGGGTGCCGTACCCGTAGCGTCATTCAAAGACCTGGCGAACTCATCGGCTTTCTTTTCCGCCGCTGCATGAACTATGGCGTATGATTGAATGCCCTTTGTCTCTGATGTCTTTTTCATAATGGAAATAATCTTTTTTACAAGACCGGCGCGGGAAAAAGCCTTATCGAAAGCCTTTCCCTTTCCTGTCGCATCGAGTGATACAATCGGCTTAAGGTGGAGAAGGGAGGCTACAAACCCTTTCAGCGGGCTGACTCTGCCACCCTTCACCATATATTTAAAAGTGCTGACACTTACGTAAATCCGTATTTTCTTCTTGAGATCTTCAGCGGCTGTCACCAGCTCTTCGAGCGTTTTGCCTTTGTTTGCCTGTCGGGCTATTTCGCGGACAAGCAGTCCCTGGGCCACTGAATTGAGACAGGTGTCTATGACAGCTATGCGTTTTTTTGTTTTGTTATAGGGCAGAGCCGATTGAGTCATCTGATTCCATGTGCCGCTGAGCGATCTGGCTACGGGCAGAACAATAACCGAATCGTAATAATCGGTCAGATACTGAAAGATGGATTCGATCCTGCCCGGTTCCGGAACGGAGCTGCCCGGAAAAGAGGACCGTATCTGCTGTTCCCTGTAGAACTGTTCCGGCGTAATGGTAACGCGGTCGAGATATTCAGCATCATCCCAGCTGAGTTTCAGGTTTATCACATGGATCTGCTCCTCATCGAGGATCTCCTGGGGAATATCGGCAATGGAATCAGTCAGGACGGCTACAGAGCTCTTCCGTGCATTGACGACCTGCTGCTGTCTGACCATATCGTCGGCCTTTTCCTCTTCAATTGCGCCGTATCTCCGCAAAATATCCGCAGCCTCATAAGGAACGCTCGTATGAATGTGGATCCTTGTCTTCTCCTTACCCTCGTTGATTATCAGAGAATCGCCCAGGGGGCTCAATTCTTTTCTCAGGTTTTCTGCATCATCTAGCCTGTTGCCGATGAGAAACTCTGTACAGTATCTGAAGGGCGGTACGTCGCTGTTTTTGTGGCGGCTCATGTTTTCATTAATTGAAACCGGCTCTTTTCCCGCAAGAAGCTGACGTCTGAAGGATAAGGGGACCGGACCCTGGAAACGAAGGGTTTCAACACCTTTCAGAAAGGAGACGAATCCCAGAGCCCCGGCGTCTATGACATTATTCTCTTTCAGTACCTGGAGCTGATCCCTGGTTTTTTCCAGAACCTGGGCAGCTTTGTCAAAAGCTCTCCGGAAGATTTCTCCGGGAGGATGATTTTGCACGCTGTGCTGATAGAGCGACTCGGACCAGGCCTTCAGAACTGTGAGTATTGTCCCTTCAACAGGTTTATCCATTGCCCTGTATGCCATGTCTACTGATTCTTTAGCGGCCAGAGCGAAATCATCCATGGAAAGACTGTCTTTCCCTTCGGTATGAATGGCTAGTCCGTTGAGGTACTGTGAAAATATCATACCCGAATTGCCCCGAGCGCTATCGAGAGAAAGGCTCGCGATGCGGGAGAGAACGGCAGTGGCCGAGCGTGACGACTCCAGACGATTGGCTATCATTTTTACGGTTCTCACCATATTGTTACCCGTATCCCCGTCGGCAACGGGGAAAACGTTGATCCGGTTCAAATGCTGCCTTTCTTTGTTAATACTCATAACTCCGGCGAGAAATCCATGGTAAATCTGATAGCCGTTCATAACATCATCGCTCATTCTGCAGACTCCTTTTGTTCCATTTCTATGATGTCCTTTCTGTCGAAACCTCTTTCTGTCATCCTGTTTATGATGCCTTCGAGAACTCCGGTTTCCATTACGGGGGAGCGGGCCATTATCCAAAGGTATTTATAATTATTTGTACCGATAACGGTATAGGAGTAATCTTCAGCGAGCTCCAAAACGTAATAAGGCAGCTTCAGAGGCCAAAGAGGCTGCACACGCCATTCAGCATTGGTCTCAAAATCATAGACCCAGCCTTTCTGATACATGACTTTCTCTTTAGGATTTTCCGAGCCTTTCGTAAAAGTATATCGAACCCGTATATTTCCTTCACTGTCTATAGAATAATTTTCTATGCCGTGGGAAGCACCTTTTTCGAATGCCGTTGGAATCAGGGCTATGACATACCAGTCTCCTGAGAAACGTTCAAGGTCTACATAGTCTACAGTTTTATGGAAAGGTTCCGTATTTCCCGAAGCTGATAAATTCATAATCCCTCCTGTAAAAAATATAATTAACAATAAAGAATTAAACAACGTCCGCTTCACTTTTTAACATCCTGAATTCAAAGATTACAATATTAAATATATCAAAAAGAAATATAAAGGCAAGAATAAATTTGAATAAACTGCAAATAGTTACTATTATTATATATATAGGAGTTTAATTTGTATGAAAAATAGCAAAGTGATATTATTTGTTCTTCTGGGTATCCCCCTATCCGCTGAACAACAGTCGAGTTGAAACTATGAAACTGAAATATGGGCAATCGGCTTTTCTCAGTCTTTGTATTGAACCTGTGGAAAATGTCGTCGACAATATGAGTGGTCCGCTCAGCGAAATTCACGGTCAAACCATATTGCCAGAACCTGGTTATGGCGATCCGTCAAAATTGGTTTTTGCAGAAATTATTTATACTTACGGAGAAAAATTATGATTCAATTTATCAACAGCCAGCCTCTTCCGGCTTCTCTTTTATTCAGCTTAGGCATTAATTTTGCTTTTTTCCTTGTGGCTTTGATTTTTAAAACCGACAAAGTGACTGATTTGTCCTACAGCCTAACTTTTGCTGTATTGGCTCCTCTTCTTTTGTTTGCTGCAGGTCCGGATTTCACATTGATTCAATTACTGGTTGCTGCTGCCGTTCTCTTATGGGCTCTCAGGTTGGGCGGCTATCTTTTTATGCGGATAATCATTACGAAAACCGATGAGCGCTTTGATGACAAAAGGAACAACCCTGCCAATCTGATCCGCTTCTGGGTTCTGCAGATGATAGCGGTGTGGGTCATCATGCTGCCAGTCACCTTTTTTCTGACAGTTCGGGAAGTACCTTTCAATCTGTATCTCCACTCTATTGGCTTTGTCCTTTTTGCAATCGGATTTATTATCGAGAGCATCAGCGATCATCAGAAATTCCGCTTTAAGAACAATGAAAAAAATAAAGGGTTGTGGATTGAAAATGGTTTGTGGAAATACTCCCGACACCCTAATTATTTCGGTGAAATGCTGGTCTGGTGGGGGCTTTTTATTGCAGCTATCCCGGCTTTGGGCGGTTTGAAGATTCTGACTGTTATGGGTCCTGTTTTTATTACTCTTCTTCTTCTCTTCGTCAGCGGAATTCCCCTTCTGGAGAAAAGCGCCGAAAAGAAATACGGAGGAAATCCCCTCTACCGGTCATACCGGGACAGGACAAGTTTATTAATTCCTTTTCCTCCCAAGTCTGCCAGGGAAGATAAGTCATGACGCTTCTACTCATTGCGGGAGCCTATCTCATCGGCTCTGTTCCCGCTGCCCTTCTGGCCGGATTCATCATCACAGGAAAGGATATTCGAAAGGAGGGGAGCGGTAACGCCGGAGCCACTAATGTTTTCCGTATTCTCGGTGCGAAAGCCGCGCTCCCAGTCGCACTGTTCGATTTTTCCAAGGCCTTTTTTCCTGTTTTTTATAGTCAATGGCTTTCCGGGTTTTTCGGCATCCAGTGGGACAATCAATTACTGTTGAAACTCCTGATTCTGAGTGCCGTGATTCTCGGCCATGTCTTTCCCATCTGGTCGGGATTCAAAGGGGGGAAGGCTGTTGCATCCGGTGCAGGAGGCGTTTCTGCTCTCTTTCCACCGGCGTTGCCGGCCTGTCTTATTTTATTTCTCATAATAGCTTTCCTGACCGGATATGTTTCGGTCGCCTCTTTGACCGCAGCCTGGTTTCTGCCAATCTTCTACCGTATTTTTACTTGGCTTGCGGGGTATCACTACTCTCCTGAACTGCAAGTCTTCTTCATCGCAACCGCTATTGTTATAACGGTCCTCCACAGAAAAAATATCGTCAGACTAATGAGAGGAGAAGAGAACAGATTCAGAAGGAAAAGAGACTGACCTTACAATAAAAAAAAGGATTGTCCAGCTTTGAGGACAATCCTTTTTTCAATATTCCTATGGACTATTTCAGGCCGATAAGCACATCACCTTTGGACACTTTATCTCCATCTTTATAGAAAATGGCACCGACGATACCGTCTTTTGTGGCTTTGATTTCGTTGAAAAGCTTCATGGCTTCAACTATACAAACCGTATCTCCGGCTTTTACCGAATCGCCCACTTTGACAAAAGGAGGCTGTCCAGGTTCCGAAGCGGCGTAAAACGTTCCCACAAGCGGCGCCGTAACTGTATTGTCATATGCTGATGCATCTCCGGCTGAAGCAGCAGGAGCCTGAGGTGCCGTTTCCTGAGGCGCAGGTGACGATTGAGCCGGTTCTACTGGCGAAGGAGCCGCTGCAGGCTGAGGCTGTGCCGAAGGTCGGGGGGCCGCTCCGTTGGCTCTGATATCAATTGAGAAATCACCCTTGCGGATGGAAAGCTCATCCAGATTCAGTCCTGCCGTCTGAGCGATAACATGAGCTATCCCCGTATAGTCGTTGGTGTGGACCATCTGGTCCGTATCTGCCTTACCGTTCCCCTGTTTCATAGCCAGGTCGGTAATCTTCACTTCTTCCGTCGATTTATCCGCTTCCATTTCAAGGTCCGCCGGTATGGGATCCCTTTCTTCTTCAGGCAGGTTTCTCCATTTGAAATATTCGATAGCCACTTCGGGGAACATGGCGTAGGAAAGAACATCTTCATCTTCTTTGATCAGTCCCGCCTCGAGATCATTGGCGATTGTGGGGAGCATCGGCTTGATATCGTCCGCCGGCCTGTGGTCGATCGGTTTTTCATCGCCGAGAATCTTTTTGATAAACTCGGGATCGATCGGCGCTGGTGAACGGCCGTACTTGCCTCTGACGTATTCTTTCACTTCATTGGGAACCATGGAATAGCGTTCGCCCGAAAGGACGTTCATAACAGCCTGGGTTCCGACGATCTGACTGGTAGGAGTTACCAGAGGGGGGTATCCCAGATCTTTACGGACAGCTGTGACTTCTTTGAGAGCATCGTCCAGTTTATCCAGGGCACCCTGCATATCGAGCTGGGAGCGGAAATTGGAAATCATACCGCCGGGAATCTGGTGAACCAGAATGCCGGGATCGATAATGGAATCCATAGCTGTGCTTTTATGGGCTCTCTTGTGTTTGAGTTTGCTGAAGAAAGCGGCAATATCCGCCAGAGCGTCAAAATCGAGGTTGGTGGCGTAATTCGTTTCATTGAATATGGAGGCCAGAGTCTCGACCGGCGGCTGAGAGGTAAATCCGGCCATGCTGGAGATGGAACAGTCTATGGCTCCCGCTCCGGCTCTCACTCCCTCCACATAGGTTGGGGTCGCCATACCGCTGGTGGCATGAGCGTGAAGCTGAATGGGAACATCCACTTCCTTAATAAGGGCTGATACCAGTTTTTCCGCCATTATGGGGCTCAGGATTCCCGCCATATCTTTAATACAGAGTGAGTCCACGCCCAACTGAACCTGCTCCTTCGCATATTCAACATATTTCTCAACAGTGTGAACAGGTGACGTGGTGTAGGCAAGTGTACCCTGGGCATGACCGCCGTGTTTTTTTACGGCTTTAATCGCGGCCTCGAGGTTTCTCGTGTCATTAAGCGCATCGAAAATCCGGAAAATATCAATCCCGTTTTTACAGGCCAGGGCTACGAATTTATCTATGACATCATCGGAATAGTTCCTGTATCCGACGGCATTCTGTCCGCGGAGGAGCATCTGCAGAGGCGTTTTTGTCGCGCGTTTCTTAACTTCCCTCAGTCTCTCCCAGGGGTTCTCTCTGAGAAAGCGCATACATACGTCGAAAGTGGCTCCGCCCCACATTTCAAGGGAGTAGTATCCGGCCTTGTCAATCGTATCGATGATTTCCATTATGTCGGAAGTCCTCATTCTGGTCGCCCAGAGGGACTGATGAGCGTCTCTCAATGTCGTATCGGTAATTCTCAAAGGCAGCTTGTGCAGAGCGTCTTCTTTTTTCTGACTTCTATCGGCCATATTAATAACTCCTGTTTCTTTCTACTCGTTGTAGATACCCATTTTGGAAAATTTTTCAAAACGGCGTTTTGTCAATTTGGCTTTGGGAACTTTCTTAAGGCCCTTCAGCTCTTCCAGTATTGCTTTTTTAACGGCGGCGAAAGTGGCATCGTAATCTGTATGGGCCCCTTCCGTCGGCTCTTCTATTATTCTGTCAATAACATCCAGTTCTTTCAGGGACGGTGCTGTCGGCTTGAGCGCGGCGGCGGCAATCGGTGCCTTCGTGCCGTCTCTCCAGAGAATTCCCGCGCATCCTTCCGGCGAAATAACCGAATAAACCGCATTGGAGAGCATCAGAATTCTGTCTCCCACTCCGATTCCCAGAGCACCGCCGGAACCGCCTTCTCCCACGACCACGCAGATTATGGGGACTTTGATCCGGGCCATTTCAACCAGGTTTCTGGCTATGGCCTCGGCCTGCCCCCTTTCTTCCGCTTCCAGACCGGGGAAAGCTCCCTGTGTATCTATGAATGTGATTATGGGGACATTGAACCGCTCGGCGAGCTGCATCATCCTCAGGGCTTTTCTGTAACCGTCGGGTAAGGCGCATCCGAAGTTCCTTTCGATGTTTTCCTCGATCGTCTTACCTTTGTTATGACCGACAACCATAACCGGTTCTCCGCCGATCCGGGCGAAACCGGAAGCGATGGCCTTGTCATCGGAAAAACGTCTGTCTCCGTGGAATTCGGTAAAATCGGTAAAAATCGCCCCCAGATAATCCTGAAGAACAGGTCTCAGAGGGTTCCTTGCCAGCTTGACTGTTTCCCAGGGAGTCCGGTCCTGGGGCTGTAAGCTTAGTTCCGCCAGCTCTTTTTTAACTTTGGCTATCTCTTTTTTAAACAGCTCCGGGGAGTTGGACATCAAAGCCAGTTTCTTTTCCAGTTCTATTTTGCTTACCATCTTCCCTTGCTCCTATCTGTTGTAAAATGAAAGAATCTGACTGAGAGTATTCTTCATTTCCTTCCGGTGTACGATTTTATCGATAAAACCGTGCTCCACCAGGTATTCCGCTGTCTGGAAATCGTCGGGAAGTTTCTGTTTGATTGTTTCTTCGATAACCCTCCGGCCCGCAAAAGCGATAAGAGCTCCCGGTTCCGCCAGGTTCAGGTCTCCCACCATGGCATAGGAAGCGGAAACGCCTCCCGTGGTCGGGTCGGTCAGAACGGAAATAAAAGGAATGTCCCTGTCATTGAGCCGGGCTACGCCGGCGCAGGTCTTCGCCATCTGCATCAGGCTGAGGATTCCCTCGTGCATTCTCGCTCCGCCGGAGGCTGAGAAAATAATGAGGGGAACAGATTTTTCATAAGCGTAATTGGCTGCTCTGAGAATCTTTTCGCCTGTACCGGAAGAAAGGCTTCCTCCGAGAAAACGGAAATCCATGACGGCAATGGAAACGGGAATCCCGTTAATTTTGCCAATGCCGGTTACGACCGACTCGTTGAGACCGGTTTTCTCCCTTGTGGCCGCAGCCTTATCTTTATAACTTCCTTTGGCATCGTTGAAGTGAAGAGGGTCGGAAGGCTTAATATTGCTGTTGAGCTCGGTAAAGGTTCCCTCGTCGAGAGTGATCCCTATTCTTTCCCAGGCTGTCAACTTTCCATGGTGTCCGCATGCGGGGCACACTTTATGATCCTGAAGCCAGCTTTCCTTGAAAATGTGTTTTTTACATTTGGGGCAGCTTAACCAGATATCTTCATTGAAATTCTTATCCTTAGCTTTCGGAGTGCTAAACCAAGCCATCTATACCACCTGTTTTAATTCTATCTACCTACTTGTAGGTAGGCAAATACTTTTTGTGAAATCCTTTCCCGATTAACTCTTGTTGTAAAAGATATCACATATACGCGACTTTAGTGCCGCTGAATTGTATCTGACAAATTGTAAGAAAATGTCAATAATAAGTCAAGATTAAAATATCGAATGAACATGACTTATAAGGTTCGAAATTTTCCCTGGAAATGCCCTATAAAATAGCGAGCTGTTTCGCTTCATTAAGCATGGGTCAAATCCAGTTTTCTCTCCTGATCTGAAAAAATCCGGAATCGCCCTACGACCAGTATACCCCTGATTTCATGATAGAGTTGTATTTCGCGGAGAAATAATAGAACGACCATCTTGCCACTTTCCTGCAAAAGAGTTTACCTTTGATTCTATGAAAAAGAACATCACCCTGATCGGCATGCCCGGTGCCGGCAAGAGCACGACGGGAATTATACTGGCTAAAAACCTTTCCATGGGGTTTCTCGATACGGACATCCTGATACAGATTAACAGAGGGGAATCGCTTCAATCCATAATGGACCGGGACGGCTATATGGCTCTACGGCAAATCGAAGAAGAAGAGATCCTCAAAATCAATATAGAAGGTCATGTTATCGCCACCGGCGGAAGTGCCGTCTACAGCGAAGCAGCTATGAAACACCTCGGTACCATTTCCCGGATCATATTTCTCCAGGCGGGGCTCGCCGAACTGAAAGCGCGGATCAGAAATTTTGAAACCCGGGGAATCGCCAAAGCCGGGAACCAGTCCTTTGCCGAACTCTTTTCGGAAAGGGAAGTTCTGTACCGCCGTTATGCAGATATTGTTGTTGACACAGCGTTCGTCTCCCAGGATGAAACGGCCCTGCTTCTGGAAAAAAAACTGAAAGAGCTTGACTGAAAGTATACCGAACGGTATATTGTGACTATGGACAATAGGGAGAGAATCCCCGATGAAGCTGCCAGCCTCTTCGCTGAAAAAGGCTATCATGCTGTGGGCATACAGGAAATCGTGAACCGGTCGGAAATCACCAAACCGACTCTATATCATTACTTCGGAAGTAAGGAAGGGCTATATCTGTCCTGTCTGGAGAGAGATTTCGTTCCCCTGATGAAGGAGCTCTCTGCTCTGGCTGCGGGTGATGAAGACATTTTTGTGAAAATGCAGAAAATTCTCCATTTTATGCTGAGAAAAGGGGATATTCGGCGGAATTTTATCCAGTTATACCTGACTTTGTGTTCTGCGCCTCCTCAATCGGAAGAAATCAGGATCGGAGGAATGTTTCTCCGGCAGTTAGAGCGGATCCTGGAAGATATGTTTATCGAGGCCTCTTTCAAACACGGCAATATGAGGGGGAGGCATAGAGATTACAGCGCCACTTTCATGGGGTTGATCAATACATCTCTTTCCCGCTTGCTGAGGAATGAGTTTGAGATAAGCGGTGAGAATGTTTACCGGACTATCCATCAGTTCGCCCATGGGATTTACTCATAATTTTTTTTACACCCAATATACCGAACGGTATAGAAAAGGAGACAATAACAATGAATTACAATTTTTATCACATCTACCCCCTGGGACTGACCGGGGCTCCTGAAAGGAATGACCTCCATAGTGAACCGGTTTCCCGCATAAGGGAACTCGAATCCTGGATCGATCATATAAAAGAAGGGGGATTTAATGCGGTGTATTTCGGCCCGCTTTTCGAATCGGAGAGCCATGGCTACGATACAGTGGATTATTACCGCATAGACCGTCGTCTCGGGACAAACGAAGATTTTGCCTATCTCTGCGGGAAATTGAAAGAAAATGGTCTGGCCGTTTTTGTCGATGGAGTTTTCAACCATGTAGCCCGTTCATTCCGGGCATTCAGGGATCTGGAAGAGAAGAGAGGTGATTCTTCCTTCAGAGACTGGTTCAAAGATGTCTCGATCGATCCCTTTCATGTACGCTGCTGGGAAGGGCATGAAAGCCTTGTGGAATTGAATCTTACAAACAGCAGCGTCAGGGAGCATATTTTCGGAGCTGTTGAAATGTGGTTCCGTCAGTTCGGAATAGACGGCCTCAGACTGGATGTCGCCTATTGCCTTCATATGGACTTCCTGCAGGATCTGAGAAATTTCACCCGCGGACTCGATCGGGATTTTCAGCTTCTCGGAGAAGTCATCCACGGTGATTACCGTCAGTGGCTGGATAGAGACCTGCTCGATTCGGTCACCAATTACGAGTGTTATAAGGGGATATATTCCAGTCTCAATGATAATAATTTCTATGAGATCGCCTATAGTTTGAATCGGCTTTTCGGAGAGGACGGGATCTATAGAAACTACAGCCTCTACAACTTCATCGATAACCACGATGTAAACCGCATTGCTTCTGTACTGAAACATCCGGGGCATTTTTATAATGCCTTGATTGCTCTGTACACCATACCCGGTAATCCATCGGTGTATTACGGAAGCGAATGGGGGCTGGAGGGAATCAAGGAAGGGCACAGCGACAGAAATCTCAGGCCGGCGCTCCGCTGTCAAGATCATCCGTCTGAGGAAAGGGAGATTGCGGCATGGGAAGCTGTGCGCAAGCTGGCATCGATCCGCAATGCCTCTCCTTCGCTCCGGAAGGGGAGCTATCGCGAGCTCTACAAAGATTCTAACCAGATGGCTTTTGCCCGGGAAGAGGGAGATGAATTGACAGTCTGCGCTCTCAATTCCTCTCAAAATGAAGTTCGTATCAGTATTCCGGTTCCCCGCGACGGGGCATACAGAGATCTTCTGAACGATGAAACACTATGGGCGGAAAAGGGAGTATTGCATCTGCGGATCTGGCCGAACTGGGGAGCTGTCCTGAGGTTTTCCAACAGCTGATATTCGAAGGCAATCGGCCCTTTATGAGTTTTATCCTCTGATTTTGACTGGATACAGGACAGAGACATATAATTGAACCATGAATAAAGAAACAATCTATATACGCAGAATAGCCCTGGCGGCTTTCTTCCTGAATCTTGTACTGGCTTCTGTAAAGGCGTGGTTGGCATATACTTCAGGGAGTTCGGCGATCAGAGCCAGCGTTATCGATTCCACAGCCGATTGCGTGGCTTCCCTGGCAGTTTTTCTCGGAATCCTTATTTCCACGCGGAAGACAAGCCGATTCCCTCTCGGACTCTATAAGATTGAGAATCTTATTTCCGTTATTGTCTCGATCTTTATCTTCATTGCCGGATATGAGATCGTCCGCTCTCTCTTTCTGGGGATGTCTCCCGGCGAGGCCCATGTAGGATTGATCGAAGTTATTATCATGTCTCTGTCGACGTTAATCGTCTTTTTGTTCGGAAGATACACTTTGAGCAGAGGACGGAAAAACGGTTCGCCGACTCTTATCGCCGAAGGAAAACACCGGCTGGTCGATACGGCTTCCTCGCTTATTGTCGTCATTTCAACTTTGCTCTCCTATATGGGGTTAACAGCTGTTTTCGGAATTTCCATCGATAAGGTGGCTGCCGCGGCCGTTCTGGTCTTTATAATCAGAGCGGGATGGGAACTGCTTACCGATGGAATGAAAGTTCTGCTCGACGCATCTATCGAGCCGGAACTGCTGGAGCAGGCTTCTGAGATCATTGTCAAACACGGCTCCGTCATTTCTCTTAAATCTCTGATGGGCAGAAATGCCGGCCGTTTCCGTTTTTTGCAGGCAGCGGTCACATTGAGAGAGAGAGATCTTCCCGCCGCCCATAAAGTGGCTGATGAGCTGGAAGCGGAAATTCATAAAGCCATTCCCCGTGTCGAGCGAATCATAATTCATTACGAACCGGAGGAAAAGGAGCATTACTGCCATGCCGCGCCGGTCCTCCGTGAGTCCGATCGGGAATCGGGAATGTTCGGGGACATTGAGCAATTCTCCTTTCTCTTTCTGAAAAAAGGACAGGATCCGCGCATAACAGATTTTGTCTCTGATGATGCTGATCGACGGGATAATCTGGGACATAGCGAAGTAAAGCAGAAAGGGATAGTCACAGCCGAATGGCTAGCGGAACAGAAGGTGGATTGTCTCTGGCTCGAAGGGGAAAATCTGAGCAAGGGAGCGGAACACGCTCTGAAAAATAAAGGAATAGAGATCAAGTTTTTCATGAACCTCCGGGAAGATATGACAGATTAGTTTATCATCGGTTGACAGAATAGGTTATAATCTGTAAGTAGTACGTAATGTACAACAGGTAAGGAGTTTTTATGGCTGACTGGAAAGAATCGATTCATTCGGAAGTCAATAATGTTTATATGTCCAATCCCGCGGCCCGTCCGGGTGAGGAAACCACAATAAGTTTCAGAGTTTTTAAAGAGGCCCCTGTGCGGTCTGCCGAGCTGAGAGTCGTAATATGCGGTCATTCGGAAAGGATCTCTATGGCCGTGACGGAAGAGGACAGCCTTTTCAAATGGTGGACGGCGAAGCTGTATATAAGCCAGGAGGAGATGATCCATTGGCATTTTCTTCTTCATACAGATGAAGGGGAGCTTTTTTATACGAGAAAAGCCCTTGAAACCGTCAATCCCACGGAAGACAATGATTTTACTCTTCTGCCTGCTTTTCAAAGTCCCGACTGGATCAAAAGCGCTGTTTTCTATCAGATCTTCCCCGACAGGTTCCGAAATGGCGATCCCTCCTGCGGCAGAACGACGGGTGAGTATGAATTTGACGGAGGCAGCCCCCGTGTTATGGACTGGACCGATGAGCCCCTCGAATTTGCCGAAGGGCGGTGCATGGATTTTTTCAATGGCGATCTGGCCGGCATCAGGGAAAAAATCCCCTACCTGAAAGACCTCGGAGTGACCGCTGTTTTTCTCAACCCCATCTTCCGTGCCCATACGGCACACCGCTACGATTGCACCGATTATTTTCATGTCGATGAGGCTCTGGGCGGCGATGAAGCTCTGGCTGAACTGTCCCGGGCTCTTCATGAAGAGGGGATGAAACTCATCGTCGATGTTTCCATCAATCACACGGGGTCGAATCATGTCTGGTTTACGAAAGCTCAGGCGGACCCCGGCTCCCGGGAAGCCAGATACTATTTTCCCGACGGCAAGGGGGGCTTCGAGTGCTGGTGGGATGTCCCGACGCTCCCCCAGCTGAATTACAACTCTCCCGAGCTCAGGGAAACCATAATCGACGGAGATGACAGTCTGGTGAAGCACTGGCTGAAAGATCCCTGGAAAATCGACGGTTGGCGCTTCGACGTGGCGAACCAGGTGGGCCGGCGGAAAGAGAGTCAGCTCGGTTTCGGAATCTGGCGGGATGTCCGCAAAGCCGTTAAGAGCGTTAATCCCAAAGCTTATATCGTCGGCGAGCATTGGGAGGATACGATTGCCTATCACCTGGGAGATCAGTGGGACGGGGCTATGAACTATTTCGCCTGCGGAAGTCCGCTCAGGCGGTGGGCTGGGGAAGCAGTCCGTTTTGAAGCGGAAGGCCCCGATTATCCGCCCCGCCGCAGCCGCGAATACACAGGATTTGAACTGGAACAGATGATTCGGCAGCACTACGATAGAATACCGAGTCAGGTTACGGGCCTTCAGCTCAATGTATTCGATACCCATGATATCCACCGCTTTCACAATCACGAAGATCTTTTTGATTGGGATATTTACAGGGGTATGATTTTTCTGCAGTTCCTGCTCCCCGGTACTCCCAATATCTGGTACGGCGACGAAGTGGGGCTCAAAGGACACGCTCTTTCCGTGGAAGGCTGCCGTTACCCTATGGAGTGGCGCGAAGAGAACTGGGACAGCCGTTTCGTCAAGCTCTACGGTACCATGGCACGACTGAAACGGGATGAACCGGCTCTTCATACAGGCGGATACAAGGTTTTATACCGTGATAACACATCATTCGTGTTCGCCCGCTTTGACAGGGAGAAAGGGTTTCTCGCCATTCTCAACAAGAGCGGGAAAAGGAAAACTCTGAACATACCTGTCTCGGTACTGGGTAACAGCTCCCGGTGGGAAGATCTGTTCACCTCTGAGAGATTTCAGGTCGAAAAGGGTATCCTGACGCTGAATCTCACCGCCCGGGAGAATAGTATGCTATGGGCTGACTTTATCCTTTAGAAAAAGGTCTTTAAAAAAATTGAGGCTCTACTGGACGAAAGTTTTTCTTTTAAATATAGTTTATCCATCCTGAAACTGACGGATTAGGGGGATTACCTCCGGGAATCAGGATCGAAGAGCCTCTTCGAATTTTAATGAATGTCGACCGTCTGGGCAGAGAATAACCACTCTGTCCGGGCGTTTTTTTTGCTCCGGACCTGGAACCGGAGGATTATATGAAAGCACCGTGGCGCGGTTTTACCGCGGGATCCTGGATGGACAAAATTGATGTCCGGGATTTTATTCAATCAAACTACAATGAGTATGATGGCGATAGCTCTTTTCTCGAAGGACCGACCGAGCGGACCGGCACAATCAACGCCCGTTTCAATGATTGGTTGGAAAAAGAGAGCAGGAAAGGCGGAGTCCTGGCGATTGACAGGGAAAAAGTATCCTCCCTTCTCAGTTACGGCGTGGGTTACCTGGACCGGGAGAGGGAAATCATAGTGGGATTGCAGACCGACGAACCTCTAAAAAGAGGAATCAATCCCTTCGGCGGTATCCGCATGGCGAGGGATGCCTGCTCCGCCTACGGGGAAACTCTCTCCGATGAAATCGAGAACCATTTCCGGTTCCGGACAACTCACAATGACGGTGTGTTTCGTGTTTACAGCGATGAAATCAAAGCACTGCGCCGCAGCGGATTGATTACGGGGCTTCCCGATGCATACGGTCGGGGACGTATAATCGGGGATTACCGCCGGGTCGCTCTATATGGTGTCGACAGGTTAATAGAGGAGAAGGCTCTTGATAAAAGAGAGCTTTCCGGGCATTCCATGAATGAAGAGAATATCAGGCTTCTGGAGGAATTGTACCGTCAGATCGACTTCCTGGGAAAACTCAAGCAAATGGCTCTGATTTACGGTTACGATATCGCGGAACCGGCGGGGAACGGCAGGGAAGCTGTTCAGTGGACCTATTTCGCCTATCTCGCGGCCATAAAGGAGCAGAACGGGGCGGCTATGTCTCTCGGCAGGGTTTCCACATTTTTCGATATCTATTTCCAGAGAGACCTTGCGGAAGGCACTATTGACGAAAAGGGTATTCAGGAGATATTTGATGATTTTGTTCTCAAACTCCGTTGCGCCCGTCAATTGAGAACCCCGGAGTACAACGAACTTTTTGCCGGCGACCCTATGTGGATTACCGAAGTGATAGGGGGCATGACTGAAGACGGCCGGTCCATGGTGACCCGTTCATCCTATCGCATGCTTCAGACTCTTTACAATCTGGGGCCCTCCGCCGAGCCTAACCTCACAATTCTCTGGTCCCGATCTCTCCCGGAATCATTCAAGAGATTCTGCGCCGGGGTTTCTATCGATACCGATTCCATACAGTACGAAAACGATGATCTCATGAGGCCTCTCTATGGGGATGACTACGCTATCGCCTGTTGTGTTTCCGCCATGAGTATCGGGAAGGATATGCAGTTTTTCGGTGCCCGGTGCAATTTAGCCAAAACGCTTCTGCTTGCCATAAACGGGGGAAGGGATGAGCTAACGGGAGAGTTTACCGGACCGGAATGCACCCCTCTGAATCAGGGGATTCTCGATTATGAGACCGTTCGGGAACAGTTCAGCCGATATATGCGATGGCTTTGTGAAAAATACGTCAATACCATGAATATCATACACTATATGCATGATAAATATGCTTATGAAAAAATACAGATGGCCTTGCACGATACTGTCGTCAAACGCTTTATGGCTTTCGGTATCGCCGGGCTGTCCGTTGCGGCAGACTCTCTTTCAGCAATTAAGCACGCCGTAGTCAGGCCCGTTGCTGATGAGCGGGGGATAGTCGTCGATTATGATATTCAGGGTGATTTTCCCCGCTACGGGAATGATGATGACCGGGTCGATTCCATAGCCGCCGCTCTGACCGAAGAGTTTCTTTCCTGTCTCAGAGAAACTGACACTTACAGAAATGCCGAGCACACGCTTTCGATACTCACAATTACCTCCAACGTCGTCTACGGTAAGAAGACAGGGTCAACACCGGACGGCAGAAGGAAAGGAGAGGCTTTTGCCCCCGGGGCGAATCCCATGCATAACCGCGAGACAAAGGGAGCTCTGGCATCGCTCAATTCCGTTTCCAAAATTCCATACCAGTGCTGCCGCGACGGAGTGTCCTGCACCTTTTCCATTACTCCCGAAACACTCGGGCGCGACCGGTCCGGTTCGGAAGAGAACCTCATTGCCATACTTGACGGCTATTTCGCGCGGCAGGGGCATCACATAAATGTGAATGTATTCAACAGAGAGACTCTCGCCGATGCTATGGAGCATCCTGAGAAATACCCCAATCTGACAATCAGAGTTTCAGGTTATGCCGTGAATTTTCACAGGCTCAGCCGGGAACAGCAGGAAGAGGTGATCTCGAGAACCTTTTTTCAGAAGGTCTGATGAAAGGGGGGGATTAACCCGGTCGAAACTACCGGTGCTCCCGACTTTTCTGAGATTACTGCCCCCGGAGGGATCGGAGCCTCCCGGGGCGGAAAGAACGGATCAGCTGAATACAAGGTCTCTCAGTTCTTCTATGGAATTGAGATAGTAGGTACTGTCTTTGCTGATCGCTTCGCGGATAACCGGCAGATTGTGACTCCATCCGACACCGGCGGAATCCACTCCCGCTTTCAGGGCCATTGTAATGCCCGGCTTCAGATCATCGACTACGAGAATCTCATCGCGGGAAAGATTGAACTCTCGCATGATATCTTCGACGGGCCAGGGGTAGGGTTTCTGTTTTTCCGGCTCGCCGGTCCAGCCGATGATTCTGTCGGGCAGAAAGCCGGGAATCTCTTCCTGATTTTCGTAATGGGAACGGATTATATCCGGTTCCGAGTGGGACACCACGGCGATTATTCCGCCTTTTTCCCGGAAATCGCGCAAAAGACCGAGCATGCCTTCGAAAAACGGAGGAGTGAGAACGGTGGTAAATTCCCGCCATATGTCATAACAGATTTTTTTTTCATCTTCCGAAAGCTTGAGAACCGAATCTATATAGACGGAGAAACCGGGATCGAAGTTGACTCTGAACCATTCTTCCAGCGTTGAAGTTTCGCTTTCCCTGCCGATTCTCTTCATCTGTTCCTGATGGGCCAGGTAATGAATTGAGGGTGTGCTGTCTACTGTCGTATCATCGTGATCTATAATTAGGCATCTGTATTTCATATAATAAGTCTAACATTTTAGAGCCGAAGAATTAAGGATTTTATAAAATTATATTAGTCAAATAAAATCATTTACGGTAAAATAACCCAAACGAAAAAACGAAAAATTGAGATACAGGTATATAAATGAAAATAAAAACCAAACTTCTCCTTCTCATATCATCGCTTGTTACTGCGATTCTTTTTTCCATAGCCGTATTTGTCGTCATGCAGATGAATATCAATACGCTGGAAAAGGAAAGAGCATATCTCGATGCTCTGGATCAGGCATTAAACCGGGAACTGCAGTCGGTTTCCACATTCTTTTTTCCCGATGTCCTTTATAAAACGCAGCTTGAATCCTATGAGAAGTCATACAGCAACAAACAGGATGCGCTGTCGAATCTCAAGAATATCAAAGCTTTGAGAAAACTGAGCACGGTAATCGAGGATTCCCTGACTTCCATAGAAAGACTGGACGATCTTCAGGGTTCTACGATGGAGCATTTCAAAAGCTCTTCGGAGAAACTGATTGAGAATGCCGATAAAATCATTACCTATAAAAGCGATTTTAAATTCGAAGATGTCGATTCCCAGATAGCCCGAGAAAGCGAGTTCCATCCGGCTTTCGCCTTTTACAGGCAGCAGGTGGAAAACAATATTTCCAATATGGTCAATGTTCTCGAATCATCCCTCGATATCCTCAATAATCAGTCGGAGATCATCAATGAGGGAATAGATGCTCAGGTTCGAACGAGTTATCTCTTTATGGGCGTTCTGATTGCCATCACTGTCTTTCTGGCCCTGATTATCGCATTCCGGGTTTCCAATTCCATCGCCGGATCGATCAGAAGCATCGAAGGGAATATTTCCGTAATGGCACAGGGGAATCTGACTCAGGATTTCGATTCCCGTTCAAAAGACGAAATTGCCGTTCTCAGCAGAATGATGAACGATTTTCAGTCGGGACTGCGGCAGACGATCCAGACCATGAAGGATCTTTCCAACCGCAGTACGGAGGTAAAAGGAGAACTGATTGCCACTACGACGGAAACTTCAGCTTCGGCTGAACAGATTTCCGGGAATTTGAAGTCTATCGACAAACAGATGAAGGATCTCGATTCCAATATAAACCACTCATCTGAGGAAGTTCAGACCATAAGTGGATTGGTAAAGGATCTGAACTCCCATATTTTTGAACAGATGTCCATGGTCGAGGAATCGACAGCATCCGTTACGGAAATGATTGCTTCCATTCAAAGCGTCGCCCAGCTTACGGAGCGGAATCAGGCTGCCATGAATGAACTAGTTCAGACTTCTGAACAGGGCGGGCAGACGATAATGGATACGACCCGAATCGTTCAGAACATTAATGATTCGGTTAACGAAATCTATGGAATGGTGGATATTATCCAGAAGATAGCTTCCCAGACGAACCTCCTGGCGATGAATGCCGCCATCGAGGCTGCCCATGCCGGTGATAACGGAAAAGGTTTTGCCGTCGTTGCCGACGAAATCAGAAAACTGGCAGAAGCCTCTTCAGTCAATTCCAAGGAAATCACCAAAAACCTCAAAGATATTATCGGTAAAATTGAAAATGCTTCTCTGGCCGGGCAGAAATCCAATCATTCTTTTGAAAAAGTCCGGGAGAGCATCAGCAATTTCAAAGAAGCTCTGATAACAATCGCTTCAAGTACAAAAGAACTGGATATGGGGGGGAAACAGATTCTCGAGGCCATGACGTCTCTCAGTTCGATCTCTTCCGAAATTCAGGATAAATCGAAAAATATGACCGAAAATTCAGCATCGGTTCAAACGAGCATGATTAATGTTTCCAATATTTCAAACAGCGTCGTTAATGCCGTGTCCGAAATCAATCAGGGCTTTAACGAAGTCACCCATGCCGTTTACGGTCTCCGCGATGTTTCAGACCGGGTAGATGCCGTCAGCAGCGACCTCGATGCCGAAGTGAACCGCTTCATTACAGATAAAGAGCAGACCGCTTCAATTTCTCCGGTTGATGATAGAAGCCTCCCGGAGGATGGTTCTGAAGATTCCCGGACTGTAACGGATTCTGAAACTGAAGATGACGGGGATGTTTCGGAACTCCAGGAACTGGATTGATAGAACTGATATGATCAGAGAGCAGGGCTTTCTCCTCACGGTGGAAAGCCTCGATATAAAGGGACAGTGCGAACTGCATTTCTACGGAACAGGTTCCCGCGGTCCCTTTAAAATCATTTATAATAACCACAAACCGCTTTTTTTCATTAACAGGGATGCCGCACCGCTTTTATCTGAAAGAGTGGAGCGGAAAGAAGTCAAACTGGTGGACTTTCATGAAATGCCGGTAGACGCTCTGTATTTCCCGTCGCTCGATTCTTTTTTCAACAGCAGGAAAATGCTGAAAGATCAGCATATAAAACTATTTGAATCCGATGTCCGGGCCGAAGACCGTTTTCTTATGGAAAGGCATATAAAGGGGAGCCTGGAAATCGAAGGGGAAGCGGAAAATGAAGGGCCGTTGCGTGTTTTCCGGAATCCGCGAATCCGGCCGGTCGATTACCGGCCCCGATTGACATGGCTCTCTTTTGACATTGAGACGGGACAGGACGGCACTCTGTATTCCGTCTCTTTTCACCTGACAGGCAATGATCAGGATCTCCGGAAGGTCATTATGAGAGGGATCGATCCCGGTTCTTCTCCTCTCTGGATGGAGTACTGCCCCGGGGAAAAGGAATTGCTGGAAAGATTTGTATCCCTGGTTCGGGAATACGATCCCGATCTGCTGATCGGCTGGCATGTTATCGGCTTCGATCTTAAATTTTTAAACGAAAGGGCTCTCAAGCTCGGGGTGCGTCTCAACCTGGGAAGGGGTTTCAGGGAGTTAAGGCTGATCGAAAAGAGAAACGGTCTCTTCGCGGCCGATCTGGAGGGACGTATTGTCGTCGACGGTCCCCAGACTCTGCGCACGGCATTTTATAAATTTGAAAATTTTAAACTGGAGACTGTTGCACAGGAGCTGATCGGCCGGGGCAAGGACATTACGCCGGAAAAAGACAAGGTTGCGGAAATTGAAAGGCGGTTCCGGGAAGATAAAGAAGCGCTCGGTTTCTACAATCTGGAAGATTCGGTCCTTGTTACAGAGATCTTTCGAGAGACGGCTATTATTGATCAGCTTGTTACCAGGAGCCTGATTACGGGATTGCCGGTTGATAAGGTCCATATGTCCGTAGCGGCTTTCGATTACTTCATGCTTCCCCTTATTCACAGAAAAGGGTACGTGGCTCCCGACACGGCCGATATGGAACCGGGGGCTCATGCGGCGGGTGGTCATGTCTTTTCAAGTGATGCGGGACTGTATCCCCATGTTGTCGTTCTCGACTTCAAAAGTCTGTATCCCACGATTATACGAACCTTTTTCATCGATCCCCTTTCGCGACTGAAAAATGAAACCGATCCCTGTACAACGCCGGTTGGAATCTCTTTTTCCCGGACTCACCATATACTTCCCGACTTTTTAACCGAACTGATGGGCCGGCGGGCCGCTGCGAAGAAAGAGGGCGACCAGTATCTGGCGCAGGCTGTAAAAATCCTTATGAACAGCTTTTACGGGGTGATGGGAACAACGGGCTGCCGTTTCTACCATGCCGATCTGCCGACGGCAATTACGGGAACGGGCCAGTGGATTCTCAAAAGCTGTGCTTCCCGGTTACGGGAAAAGGGATATCAAGTCATCTACGGCGATACCGATTCCGTCTTCGTCTGTCTCAAAGAAGAGGAATATGCCAATCCGGGCGCTGCGGGAGAACGTCTTGAAAAAGAGGTTAACAACTACTTCTCCAAAAAACTCAAAGAGGATTTCCATATTGAATCCAGGCTGGAAATCGAATTTGAAAAGCACTACACCAAATTTTTTCTTCCGCCCATGCGCAATTCTCAGGAAGGCGCGCGGAAGCGCTACTCCGGTTTACTCGACAACGGAGAGATGGAGTTTAAGGGGCTGGAAACAGTCCGTTCCGACTGGACGGCCATGGCGCGGGATTTCCAGCAGGAGCTCTTTTCCCGTTTTTTTCATGAAAAGGAATTAAAACAGTGGGTTCGCGATTATGTTCAGAAACTCCGTGACGGAGAGTTTGACAGCAAGCTGATCTATAAAAAGCGATTGAGCCGCCAGGCCGGCGATTACACGAAAAGCCGGCCTCCTCATGTGAAAGCGGCTCTTCTGCTCGACCCGGAAGGAACCAGAAAGCTGCGGGAAATCTCCTATATCATAACCGCGGAAGGTCCGGTTCCCGTGGAAATGTACGAAGGCGGAGCGGATTACTCTCACTATGTGGAAAAGCAGATCAAACCCATCGCCGATGCGGTGCTGTTCGCAATCGGTGAGGATTTCGATTCCCTTATAGAGGGAAGACAGCTCAATCTATTCTGATATGCCGCAGGAATGCCTCTGCTGATTTATTGAGAATCATTTCCTCCGGATATCCCGTTTCCTCGAGGAGCCGTTCGGCTTCGGCAAACAATCCAACATCACCGGAAAAGTGAGCGTCGCTTCCCATAATAAGAGGAACATTATTTTCCATGCAGACTTCTGCCAGTTTCCGGAGAATGGCATCGCTTCCGGGACGGAAGCTCGTGGATTTCAGAGAGCTGTTGTTTATCTCCAGCAGAGTTCCCGTTTCCCTGGAAGCCGCGACGACATCTGCGATATTGAAGGGGTACCGGGCATCTCCCGGGTGTCCAATGGCATGGATATGGGGATTTCTCATGGCCCCGATCATGGCATCGGTGTTCTCTCTTTCCGTTCCGAAAGGGATGCAGGGAGGATGCAGGCTGGCTATGACGAATTCCAGAACGGGAAGGCATCCTTCATCGAGATCGATAGAGCCTCTGTAATCAATGATGTTGGCTTCCGCGCCTTTCAGAATTCTCACTCCCTCAATATGTGATGGAAGAATCCTCAGGTTGTGGAAATGAAACATATGGGCTCCGCCGGGCATGGAGGGAGCGTGATCGGTAATAGCCAGCACTTCAAGCCCTCTGAGAGACGCTGCCCGGGCATTCTCTTCGATTGAACTGTAGGCATGTCCGCTCGCAATGGAATGGCAATGTATATCAACTAGGTTTTTCACCTGCTCAATATAACAGAAGGTGATTTCCCCTTGCAAGGACGCACACTCCGTTTTAATATGGCTAACCATGGATAAACTCAAAGAATATGCGGAAATCATTCTCCGCTCGGGAATCAATCTGAAAGAAGGGCAGTGTGTCAGAATACGCTGCGGAGTTGAAGATTATCATTTTGCCCGCCTGCTGGGGCAGGAAGCTTACCGGATGGGATCCGGATATGTACATATCGATATACTCGATAATTATCTCGATTTGAGCCGTTTCTCTTATCAGAAGGAGGAGCAGCTCGACTACATTCCCCATTTCCTCATAGATGAGGGACGGGTCATGCTCGATGAGGACTGGGCGAATATCCGAATCGATAATGTCGGGGAGGGCAATGTTCTCAAAGACGCCGATCCCGGCAATGTGGCCAGAAACAGAAGAGCTCTCGGACGGGAACTCAAGTTTTTCAATAGATCTCTCATGGCCGATGAACATTCATGGTGTGTCGTGGCTCTTCCGGGGAAAAGCTGGGCGGAAAAAGTGCTCGGTAAAGGCGCGACGGTAGAGGAATTGTGGGATGTTCTCAAACCCATTCTCCGTCTCGACAGAGATGATCCGACGGAAGCCTGGGAAGAGCATAACAACACTCTTCATGCCCGATGCGACAGATACAACGGATTGAAATTCGACAGAATCAGATTTCGCAGCGAAGGGACGGATCTCACCGTCGGGCTTTCGGAGCGCAGCCTGTGGTGCGGCGGCCCCATGCCCCTTGCTGACGGCCGGTTGTACAATGCCAATATTCCTTCGGAGGAAATCTTTACCACTCCCGACTGGCGCCGGACCGAAGGTTATGTAAAGGTGACAAAACCCGTTTCCGTCAGGGAAAAGATGGTAACGGGCGCAGAGTTCCGTTTTGAGAAGGGAAAAGTCGTTTCTTTCCGTGCCGAAGAAGGGGAAGACGCTCTTAAGGAGTATTTTGATACCGATGAGGGAGCTTCTTTTCTGGGAGAGATTGCCCTTGTTCAAAATGACTCGCCCATTTCCAACAGCGGATTGATCTTCCACTCCATTCTCTACGATGAGAACGCGTCGTGCCATATGGCTCTCGGCGCGGGGTATCCCTCCTGCCTGAAGGATTTCAAGGAACTGGATTCTGCGGAAAAACTGAAGGATGCCGGTTGTAATGATTCTATGGTTCATACGGATTTCATGATCGGCGGGCCCGATACGGAATTGACTGCCTATACGGTCGATGGTAAGGAAATCCCTCTTATGAAAGATGGAAATTTCCTTTTGTGATATTTTCAGTCCCTGGTTATATGGATAATCCGGGGATTTGGGACCTTAATTGCGGCCGCTGCGGAATACCCATCCCAGCGGCTGCAGGGCTGAACAGACCAGCTCCCGATTTGCTGTCCGGCAGAACAGTCAATTTCTTTCAGCGGGACGGTGATCCCCGTTCCCACCCCTTTGAGATACGCTTCTTTCGCGGACCAGTATTTGTAAAATAATTCTGTTTTCCCTTCTTCGCTCAGGCCATCCATTGTTTTTATCTCACCGGCCGAACAGCAGGATTCAATCAAACCGTCGAGGTCACGGTTCTTTTTGATCTGCTCTATATCGACACCGATCTCCCCCTTGCTGTTAAATCCGTACAGGATGCGGTCTCCCGAATGGGAGAGGTTGAAAAAAGGGGCTTCCCTTTGGTTCATATAGGGCTTTCCGTTATCTCTGAGCAGTATTTCGATGGATCCGGGACGTGTTCCCGTGTATAGGGAGAGAATCTCTCTGAGCAGAACATAGACAACTCTCGATCTGATGCGGTCCGTTTTTTTATAGAACCTGTCCGCTTTATCCCTTTCCCGCCTGGACAGAATGGCTATGTTTTCCTCTCCATGGGATTCGAGCGGAGAGACGGGAAAAGACCATAAATGTATCTCATTTTCCCCTATGGGCGGAATTTCGTATTGAAAGGGAAGCTTCAAGGTTTATTTCCGGTTCAGTTCTCTGTTAATGATATCATCGAGAATTCGCGCCGCAGCGATTATCACTCTCCGGCATCCCTCCTGCTCAGTTCTGTACTCATCGAGAAGGGTCTGGCATAGGGACGAACCCATCTCCTCTTCGTAACGGGAAACCAGTTCCGATATGAGCTCTTTATGATAATCCCCTTCATGAGCGCGGTCTTTGACAAAAAGTTTTGCCAGAACCATGGCCGAAGCCGTTACGGCTCCGCAGCTTCTTCTGCTGTATATGCCTCCGGATAAGCCGGCGGCCATCTTCAGGCTCTCCTTGTCCAGACCCAGATTATACACTTCATTCGATCCGTAAAGGATGCGTTCGGAACAGCTGTAATCTTCTCTGTCCTTGTCTCCGAAACCGTTTTCGATTAATTCACTAACCATGGGGGGATTATATCAGCAATGCGAATCCTTGACAAATCTGAACTTATGGGACAGCCTCTGTATATGTATAAAATGATACTCGTCGACGATGAAGATGAGGTGAGGGGCAGGATCTCCTCCAAAATCTCTGAGGAGAGCGGTTTCACCATTGTCGGTACGGCGGGCAACGGTTACGATGCCCTGGAACTTATAGAAAAACACAACCCCCATGTGGTTCTTTCCGATATTAAAATGCCCTTTATCGACGGCATTGAACTGGCTACTATTATAAAAAGGGATTTTCCTACTATCCGCATAGCTTTTATAACTGGTTATGATGAGTTTGATTACGCGAGAGAAGCCATAGAGCTGAAAGTCTCGGGATACCTGACAAAACCTCTCACCCAGAATGATATAAGCCACTTTCTGAAGAAACTCAAAGTGGATCTCGACAGGGAATTTCAGGAGAAATACAATCTCGAAATTCTAAAGCAGCGCTATGAGGAGAGTATTCCCCTTGTCATCGACAACTATTTCAGTTCCTGTCTGGTTTCCTCCCATACAGGCCGGAGCGAAGAAATCGAAAACCTGAGGCAGTACGGCATTTCCCTCGATGACAAACCCTATCTCCTCTCGTATATAAAAATTGAAAAAAGAGAAGGCTCCCGGGATATTGTTGAATATGAGAAACTGAAACTTTCGGTGAGGTCTGTCATTAAATCAATTCTGGAAAGGCATGAATACGAACATTACAGTTTTATGTTTGCCGAAGGGATCATTTTTCTCGTAAAGGAGAAAGGAAAGTTTTTCCTTCGCGATGTGGACAGCGTGTTCTTCGAGATGGTCAAGATGTCCGAGAAGTTTCTCGATGTGCAGATCAACATCGGCATAAGCGTGTTGCATCGCGAATTCTCTCAGCTCTACACCGCCTGGGAGGAAGCTGACAAAGCCATCGGTTACAGCCATTTCCTTCATTCCGGGCGGATTGTCTATATCAATCAGCTGGAAAAGAGAAAGCTGAAAGTCCTGACTCTGGGAGAAGGGGATATTAAGGAAATTGAGCACAGCGTCAAATTCGGAAGCGAATCGGAACTGCGCAACGTCGTCGAGTCTCTGAAACTGAATGCTCTGAGAGACAGTCGGACCATAGCCAATTTCCGCCCCTACATCATCAATATGATGAATCTTATTGTCAATTTCGCCGAATCGATAGAAGCTGATCTGGATGAGGTGATCGGCCAGGATATTCTTGAACAGATGCTGGGCTTTTCCTCCCTGGAACAGCTGTTCGATTGGTTCCTGGTCACCCTTCTGAAACTGAGAGAGAAAAATCTCAGTACAAAAATGAGTAATTCCCAGAAACTTCTCGATAAAGCGGTTCAGTTTATCCACGGCAATTATGATGATCCGAAAATTTCCATGGAAACGGTCTGCGACGAGCTTGGAATCAGTATTTCCTATATGAGCCTGCTTTTCAAAAAGCACAAGGAGACGACTTTTGTCAAATATCTGACCGGAGTGAGAATTGACCGGGCGAAAGAGCTTCTCAAGCTGACCGGAGACCGGATTGTGGAAATTGCTTCGAAGTGCGGCTTCAGTGATGTATACTACTTCAGTCACTGTTTTAAAAAATATATGGGAGTATCTCCGAAAAAATACCGTGAAGAGACCGCTGACTAATCTTTCCATTGAACAGAGCATTCTTCTCGCGACGCTGTCGATCGTAATGATCGTTCTGTTTATTTCCAGCACAGTGTATTATTCGGTTTTCTCGAGAAAGACCGATTCTCTCGTGCAAAGCCAGTCGCGGGAGATAAACAAGCAGATCGTCCTCAATTACGAGAGTTACATCAACAGCGTTATTGAAACAGCCAATTATATTCAGTTTGCCTCATTGAACCGCGATGTCGCTCTTTCCGCGGAAGAACTGCAGGATGTTTTTTTCTACAATTCGGAAATCAAAAAGGATGTTGTCTCCATTTATCTCTTTGATATGGATGGCAGGAAACTTCTCGGAAACAAGCTGAACCTTATCCGCCTTTTCGATATTACAAAGGAAGACTGGTTCCGCAATGCCCTTTCGGAACCTTCCATTTTCCATTTTTCGGCGCCTCACAAAGAGAGTGTGTCCACGGCGGAAATCGATCAGGTCATTTCCGTGACCCGTTCCGTCGAGTATACCTGGCAGGGAAAGAAGAGAAACGGGGTCATCCTGATCGAACTCAACTTCCGCGTGCTGACTGATCTGGCAGAAAAGACCAATCTGGGAGAAGGCGGTCACATCATGATTCTCAACGATGCCGATTCCCTGATTTATTATTCCGGAAACTGGGATGATGAAGGGTTCGCCCGGAGCCTGTCACTGGCGGAGGAAAATTATCTGGGCGGTTTCAGAACAAGAATCAATAATAGAGAGATGTTTCTCAATATCAATACGCTGGCCCATACCCGCTGGAGAATTGTAACCGTCAGCAACATCAACGAAACCGCCCAGGCCAGACAACAGCTTCTTATGATAATTTTTCTGATTTTTCTCGTCAGTTTCGTCGTCACCATTATCGTTTCTCTTGTCATTTCAAGACGGATATCCAGTCCTCTTAATCAGTTGAAAAAAGCGATGCTGAAAATTGAGAGAGGGGATTTTACCACAAGAGTTCTGGTCAACAGCGGACAGAAAGAGGTCATCCGTCTTTCCCGGTCATTCAACAGTATGCTCGAAGAGATACACACGCTGATGGACAGGGTTGTCAACGAACAGAGAGAAAAAAGAAAAACAGAACTGAAAGCTCTTCAGAACCAGATAAATCCGCATTTTCTCTATAATACACTGGATTCCATTGTCTGGCTGGCGGAGAATCACCGCTCTGATGATGTGGTTACAACGGTTATCGCTCTGGCCCGTTTTTTCCGGATCAGCATATCCAAAGGACAGCAGTTCATAACGGTGAAAGATGAAATTTCCCATATTAAAAACTATCTCACCATTCAGAAAATCCGCTATATAGATAAATTCGAGTACTTTTTCGAAATCGATCCTGATATTTATGAGCAGAAAGTCATGAAGCTCATCCTCCAGCCCATTGTGGAAAATGCCATCTATCACGGAGTGGGTGACGATGATCTGGAGAAAATAACAATCCGCGCCGGCCGAGAGGATAATCTGCTTGTCTTTGAAGTCGAAAATACCGGTTACGGAATAACGGAAGAGAGAATCGCCGAAATCTATGAGATTTTGAAAGGAAACCATTCTATTACCAGTGTGGGGATGCGGAATGTCTATCTCCGGCTTAAACTTTTCTATGGAGAAGAGGCGGATATTCTAATCAGCAGCGTTCTCGATGAAAAAACCAATATAAAACTGATCATACCCATAAAAAATGAAGGGGAGAAAAACTCCTGATGAAACGTTTCCTGCTATTATTATTCGCGATCTTGTCTCTTTCATGCAGCAGCCCCAGAGAGGAAGGTGCGCTTTTTCTCTACAATACAGAGGATCCTTATGTGGCTGTGTTCGGCCGTCAGATTCAGATGGAATCGGGACCTCTTCTTGATATACGGACCTATAATGCCCAGAATTCCCAGATCATCCAGAATGAATCCATTGAGTCGGAGATCGTCAGAGCCGGTGTCATGATTATCAATCCCGTGGATCGTCTGGGGGCTTATACCATTATCCGGAGGCTTCGCAGCGAAGATATTCCGGTCATCTTTTTTAACAGAGAGCCTCTGGCTGAGGATCTGGCCTTATGGGACAAAGCTTTTTATGTGGGAGCCCGCGCGGAGCAGTCGGGCCGAATTCAGGCGGAGCTGGTCATGGACCTTTTCGGGGCGGATCCCCGGGAACTCAACAGACATGACCTTAACGGAAACAATATAATAGAAGCGGTTATTCTCAAAGGCGAGCAGGGGCATCAGGATGCTGAAATCCGGACCCGGGAAGTCGTCGACGCCTTTGCGGAAAAAGGATTTGCCCTGCATATACTGATCACCGAAGTGGCCAACTGGAAGAGACAGGAAGCATATGACAAAATGAAGCCCATACTCGATCAGTACAATGGTTCCGTGGAACTGATCATTTCCAATAACGACGCCATGGCTCTGGGGGCTGTCAGCTTAATGAGGCAGTCGGGCTTTTTTCGCGATGACAACGGAGACGGGGTAATCGGAAAGGATGATCTTTCCTGGCGTCCGGTAGTGGGAATTGACGGACTGGAGGAAGCCCAGGACATGATTGAGCAGGGGTATATGTACGGTACAGTGCTCAATGACTCCCATACACAGGCAAAGGCTATTGTGGATCTGGCTGAAGTTCTTCTGGAAGGGGGAGATCTGGACGACCTGAGCTATCCCCTTGAAAAGGGCAAGTATATCTGGATCGACTATAAGGTCTTCCAGTAAAAAGGGAGCCGGATGATTGACCCATGAGAAAATTCCCGTCTACAGCGACTTGAAAAAACCGGGAAAAAATACAGAAAATTCAAAAAAAACACTTCTTTTTGGAAAATCGAACAAATTTTGAAGAAGATATTACATTTTCAGCTCCTGTATCGGTGGTACGATAAATCATAACTTATTAAAGGAGCTATTTGATGAAAAAAGTAGTATTACTTGCACTCGTTGCTGTTCTCGCTGTTTCTGTTTCTTTTGCAAACGGTCAGCAGGACGATGGAAAAGTGGTTATCGGAGCTAACATCTACAACTTCGCTGACAACTTTATGAACGCTGCTATGAAGCCCGTTCTCGAAAGCTATGCAGTTGAAAAAGGTGCTGAAATCCAGGTTGTTGATTCTGAGAACCAGCAGGCCAAACTGAATGACCAGGTAGACGTATTCATCACTAAAGGTGTTGACGTTCTGGCTATCAACCTTGTGGACCCCGCTGCCGCCAGCACAATAATCGGAAAAGCAAAAGCAGCCGGAATCCCTCTGGTACTTTTCAACAAGGAAGCAACAGAAGCAGGTGCTATGGCTTCTTACGACAAAGTCTGGTACGTAGGTACTGACTCCGCCGAGTCCGGAATGATTCAGGGACAGATGATGGTCGCTGACTGGAAATCCAACCCCGACTGGGACAAAAACGGAGACGGAAAAGTTCAGTATGTTATGCTGAAAGGTGAACCCGGACATCCTGATGCTGAAGCCAGAACAAAATATTCTGTAGAAGCATTCAAAGATGCGGGAATCGGTGTTGAGCAGCTCGCTCTCGAAGCTGACCCCAACTGGTCCACTCAGCACGGAAACGACAAGATGGCTGCATGGCTGACTTCCAGCTTCGCCGACAAAATCGAACTCGTTATCTGTAACAATGATGCTATGGGATTCGGTGCTATCAACGCTATGAAAGCCGCCGGCGTTAGACTCCCCATCTACTCTGTTGACGCTCTTGACCAGGCTCTGACTCACATCGCTGATGGCGAGCTCGACGGAACAGTTCTCAACGACGGTGCAAACCAGGCTAAAGCTACAATCGACCTGGCTATCAACGCCGCAATGGGTAAAGACGTAACGGCCGGAACAGGATGGACTCTCCAGACTGACGGATCCAAAGCTGTCAGAGTTCCCTACGTTGCTGTAACTCCCGAAAACTACCAGGACTTCTAGTAAGATCTGAATAAGCAGTATTAACTGTATGAATCAGGAACCGGCCTTCACAAAGCCGGTTCCTGAATTAACGTCCACAGGACAGTGGACAGAATTATGAGAGAGGTGTTTCATTTGCACGAAGAATATTTATTGAGTATAAAAGATGTTTGCAAATCTTTCTCCGGTGTCAAAGTCCTCAAGAATGTGTGTCTGAACATCAAGGCCGGGACAGTTCATTCCCTGATGGGTGAAAACGGAGCCGGAAAGTCGACTCTGATGAAATGCCTTTTCGGTATATATAAGCAGGATTCCGGTGAATTTTTCCTCGAAGGCGAGGCTTTCAACTTTACCGATCCCAAGCATGCGCTGGAACATGGCGTATCAATGGTTCACCAGGAATTGAACCAGGTAACCAAGAGAACAATTTCCGACAATATCTGGCTCGGCCGGTATCCGACAAAAGGGCCCTTCGTTGATGAGAAAAAAATGTACAACGATACGATGGCGCTTTTTCAAAGACTGAATATACATCTCGATCCCAGAACCAGACTGGACAAGCTTTCCGTTTCCCAGAGGCAGATGGTGGAAATAGCCAAAGCTGTTTCCTACGATGCCAAAGTTATTGTTCTCGACGAACCAACTTCATCTCTAACTGCTCATGAAGTCGAGATGCTCTTTGATATTATGAAAGTTCTGAAAAATGAAGGCGTCGGTATCGTCTACATTTCTCATAAGATGGAAGAGATTTTTGAAGTATCCGATGAAGTTACCGTACTGCGGGACGGCTTTTATATAGGTACGGAAGATATTAAAAATCTGACGATGGAAAAAATCGTCAATATGATGGTCGGAAGAGAACTGGAAGACCGTTTTCCTCCGAAAGAGAACAAGCCCGGTGACGTTCATATGACAGTCAAAAATCTGTCTACCCGATACGCTCCGGAAATTCAGGATGTCAATTTCGAACTGAGAAGGGGAGAGATTCTCGGTGTGGCCGGACTGGTCGGTGCCGGCCGGACGGAAATGGTGGAAGCCCTTTTCGGCGCCAGAACTCTCCGGACCGGTGAAATCTTTATAGACGGGAAGAAAATCGACAACTCGTCTCCCCATAAAGCCATCAACAACAGGTTTGCGCTTCTGACGGAAGAGAGACGTGAAACGGGTATATACCCTGTGGCCGATATTACTTTTAATTCGACTATATCGAACATCAAGTCCTACAAGAATAAAGCCGGTTTTCTTATTGACAGGAAAATGAAAGATGATACGGATGAGCAGATCCGCGCCATGAGGATTAAAACTCCCAACAGAAGGGAAAAGATCCGTGCCCTGAGCGGCGGTAACCAGCAGAAGGTTATTATAGGCCGCTGGCTTCTGACTGATCCCGATATCCTTCTTCTCGATGAACCGACAAGAGGTATCGATGTAGGTGCGAAATACGAGATTTATCAACTTATTATCAATCTCGCTAAACGGGGGAAATCCATCATCGTCGTTTCTTCGGAAATGCCCGAACTGCTCGGTATTACCAATAGAATCATGGTTATGAGTAACGGACGGGTTTCGGGAATCGTAAATACCGATGAAACAACGCAGACAGAAATATTCAACCTGTCAGCTAAATATCTTAATAATACCAGAGAGGCAGAGGTATGAGTTCAGAAAATATAGTTAAGAGGTTTTTTTCCAAAAGCACTGAAGAGTGGAAAGAGCTTCTTATAAACAACGCGATATACATTGTCGTCGCGGCAATTATTCTTTTTATAGTCATCAGGGAGCCTTCTTTCGTATCGGTTCCGGTTTTCAGAAATATCCTGACCCAGTCTTCCGTCCGGTTGATTCTGGCCTATGGTGTTGCGGGCATAATCATTCTTCAGGGAACAGACCTTTCTTTGGGACGGCTTGTCGGATTCGCCGCTGTCGTATCCGGTTCTCTTCTTCAGAGAGCCGATTATGCCAACCGGTTTTATCCCGATATGCAGGCGCTTCCCCTCTTTGTTCCCCTTATTATCGCCATGCTGGTTACAATTGTCCTCAGCGCGGTTAACGGGTGGGTCGTAGCTCAGTTCAAGATCCATCCCTTCCTGGCGACGATGGGTATGATGATTACGGCTTACGGAATCCTCTCTATCTATTTTGCCTCCGGTGCACCCGGTCCCCAGCCGATCGGCGGATTCGATAACCGCTATACTGATTTTGTCATCGGAACCACTCTGGGAATTCCGAACCTCGTTATCTACGCGGCTATTACGAGTGTGATAATCTGGTTCCTCTGGAATAAAACCACCTTCGGTAAGAATATGTATGCCGTCGGAGGCAACCCGGAAGCCGCTAAAGTCTCCGGTGTAAATGTCATGATTACTACGGTCCTGGTTTATGTTCTGGCCGGTGCCCTTTATGGAATCGGAGGATTTCTGGAAGCGGCGAGAATCGGTAGTGCCAACAATGGAACGGGGTTCGGTTACGAACTCGATGCGATCGCCGCCTGCGTTGTCGGGGGTATCTCCTTCAGCGGAGGAATCGGAAAAGTTTCCGGAGCTATAGTCGGTGTTCTTATGTTCACCATCATCAGTTACGGAATGACATTTATGGGTCTCGATATGTACTATCAGTACATCATCAAAGGAATCATTATTGTAGCAGCCGTATCTTTGGATACGAAAAAATATTTGAAGAAATCATAAGCAGAAAAAGGAGGCCATTTGGGATCGGCCTCCTGGTCTTTGCGGACTGAAATCGTTTTTAAACTACTCCTTTTTTTTGATGCCGAAGCCGCCTTGTGTTACAGGGCGGCTTCATTATGCCCAATTAAAGAGAGAGGTCTTTTTCAAGCATCCTGACAATCGGCTTTCTGGCTTTTTCAATCGTCTCCCTGTCGAGAACTATCTCAGTTTCATTCTTTTCAAGAGCGTTTATAATATGATCGAGCTCAATCATTTTCATATTCATGCAAACAGCCTGTTCGGAAATGGGTATGAACAGTTTATGGGGATTTTCTTTCTGCAGACGGTGGATTATGCCGAGTTCCGTAGCGACGATAATCTGTTTCTCTTCGGTTTCTTTTGCAAAACGGAGCATACCTCCGGTACTTAGAGCATGATCGGACAGTTCAATAACTTCAGGACGGCATTCCGGGTGTACTATGGTGACGGCTTCGGGGTATTCCTTTTTCTTTTTAAGAATATCTTCCGGTGTCAGCCGCATATGGGTGGGACAGAAGCCTTTCCACAGGACGATATCCCGTCCCGTCTGCTTCGCCACATAGGCTCCGAGGTTTTTGTCCGGCAGAAAAAGTACCTGTTTATCCTCGGGCACAAGTGACACGATATCCGCCGCATTGGCTGAAGTACAGCAGACATCAACTTCCGTCTTCAGTTCAGCTGTGCTGTTTACATAGCAGACAGTCACCGCTCCGGGGTAATCTTTTTTGAATTTTCTGAGGGCGCTTGCCGTAGCCATATCGGCCATGGGGCACCCGCTTTCTTTCACGGGGTGCAGAACAGTTTTCTCCGGGCTGAGAATTTTGGCCGTTTCCGCCATGAACTGAACTCCGCAGAAAACGATAACATCTTCATCGATATCTCTGGCTTTTATGCTCAGCTCCAGGGAATCCCCCACAAAGTCGGCCACATCCTGAACCTCTCCCAGAACATAATTATGTGCCAGAATAATGGCGTTTCGTTCTTTTTTCAGTTTTTTTATTTTATCAATTTTTTCCTGATTATATGGTACTGACATGATTTGTTTCCTCAATTTTTACGCTTTAACAGATACATCTTTCCAGATTTCGACAGGTTATTTTTCTATTTACGATTAAATGTTCCTGACAATCCCGTCATGTTAAGCGGTATTTCGTGCATTTTAGCGTTAACAGAGAGGGGGTGTAAAGACTCCGAAACCACCTACGGAGGGGGGCGGGAGAGCTTTTTTATTATTTTTGACGAAATCCGGTAAAAAAACTTGACTAACCCTTATACTTTTGTAAACTATATTTAAAGTCTACAAAAAAGGTAGACATATAGTACATTAAGGATGGAAAAATGAAATTATCAACCAGAAGCAGATACGCGGCCAGAGCCATAATCGAAATTGCCAAGCAGACAGGAGATAAACCTATTACACGAAAGAGTATCTGCGAGAGCCAGGAAATTTCCTCTTCCTACCTGGAAAACATTTTAATTGTACTGAAAAACCAGGGAATTATCAAAACCATCAGAGGCCCCAGGGGGGGATATGTTCTGGCAAAGGATCCGGAAGAAATTTCAATGTATGAAATAGTGAAAGCCTTTGAAGGTTCCATATCGGCCGTCCACTGTGTCGATGATCCCAAAAACTGCCCCCGGTATAAAGATTGTCCTACAAAAATCGTCTGGGAAGCTCTGATGAAATCCCAGAAAGACGTGCTCGATAGCTTTAATATAAAAGATCTCATGATGCGGAGCGAAAACCAAATAAGCCCGGAATACCTGATCTGAAAACAAAAAAGTAAAATTGAATAAATATGTAAGAGGTATGTAAATGAGAATATATGATGATATTACTCAGTTGGTGGGTCATACCCCGCTGGTCAGAATTAATTCTCTTTCCGATGAAAAGGGAAATGAAATTATAGGGAAAATGGAATCTTTTAATCCATTGTCCAGTATCAAAGACAGAATCGCACTGGCTATGATTGAGCAGGCGGAAAAAGACGGAGTCCTGAAAAAAGGAGGATTGATTGTCGAGCCTACAAGTGGAAACACGGGAATCGGACTGGCCTATGTAGCGGCTGCGAGGGGATATAAGATCATATTGGTAATGCCTGATACCATGAGCATGGAGAGGCGAAATATACTTTCCGCTCTCGGAGCGGAACTCGTTCTGACCCCTGGTGCTACCGGAATGAAGGGAGCTATTGAAAAAGCGGGCGAAATCCTTAAAGACAATCCCGGCAGCTTCATGCCCCAGCAATTCGAAAATCCGGCAAACCCCCGGGTTCACAGAGAAACCACCGCAAGGGAAATTCTGGAAGACACCGATGGCAAAGTCGATTATTTTGTGGCGGGAATAGGAACAGGCGGAACCATAACGGGAAATGGAGAAACCCTTAAAAAAGAAATTCCCGGTATAAAAATCATTGCAGTGGAGCCTTTCGGCTCTTCAGTTCTCTCGGGACTGTCTCCCGGTCCTCATAAAATACAGGGAATCGGCGCCGGATTTATTCCCAAAGTTCTCAACAGGGAGATCATCGACGAGATTGTAAGAATCTCATCCGACGAAGCTGCGGAAACAACGAGAAACGTGGCGAAGCGCGATGGGATATTTCTGGGAATTTCTGCCGGAGCGGCATTGGCCGCGGCAAAAAAGATCGCTGAAAAGGTCGAGGGCAAACGGATTGTCGTAATTCTTCCCGACAGCGGAGACCGTTACCTTTCCACATGGATATATAGCTGATAGCAGCTGAAGGAGACAACATGAGCTACCGATTTAATACAAAGGCCATACATTCGGGAAATTATACCGATGAGACCGGAGCCCGGGCCGTACCGATTCATAGAACAAGCGCCTATCTCTTCCGCGATGCGGAGCACGCCGCAAATCTTTTCGCTCTTAAGGAACTGGGTAATATTTATACCCGTCTCCAGAATCCCACGCAGGATGTTCTGGAGAAGAGAGTCGCCGATCTTGAAGGCGGCGCGGCTGCGCTGGCCCTCGCATCAGGGACATCGGCGATTTTCTATACGGTCATAAATACCTGCGCGATGGGAGATGAAGTCGTTGCGGCTGTTAATCTCTACGGCGGAACTTTCACTATGTTCAAGGATATCCTTCCCGGATTGGGTATAAAGGTCAGGTTCGTAAATCCCGTCAAACCTGAAGAGTTCGAAGAGGCCATTAACGAAAAAACCCGATTGCTCTATACGGAAGTGATTGGAAATCCGTCGCTTGATGTGGCTTCCATCAAAGATATTGCCGCCATTGCCGATAGACACAAAATTCCTCTAGCCGTGGATTCCACTTTTACCACGCCATACCATATCCGCCCTCTGGAGCATGGAGCGCATATCGTTATCCATTCTCTGACTAAATGGATGGGCGGACATGGGACAGGGATTGGTGGAATCGTAGTGGACGGGGGAAAATTCGACTGGTCTGACAGCCGTTTTAAACTCTATCATGATCCGGAGCCTTCCTATCACGACTTGAGATTCGGTCATGATCTGGGAGAATTGCAGCCGCTGGCTTTCATTCTCCGCATGAGGCTGATTCCGCTGCGTAATCTGGGAGCCTGCATCAGTCCCGATAACGCCTGGATATTTCTCCAGGGCCTGGAGACGCTGGCTCTGAGAATGGAGAGACACAGTTCCAATGCTCTCGCCATTGCGCGATACCTGAAAAAGCATCCCAAGGTCGCCTGGGTCCGTTATCCGGGTCTGGAAGACGACCCTGCATACAAAACAGCTTCGAAGGAACTGGAAAACGGCTTCGGGGGCATGGTTGTCTTCGGTGTGAAAGAAGGACGGGAAGGAGGGGAGAAATTCATTAACAGCCTGAAACTCTTCTCCCATCTTGCCAATGTGGGTGATGCGAAAAGCCTCGCCATACATCCTGCGAGCACGACCCATTCCCAGCTTTCCGAAGAAGATCTGGAGAAGGGTAGCATAGGGGCCGATCTGATCAGATTATCCGTCGGGATCGAGCATATTGACGATCTTATGGAAGATCTGGATCAGGCTTTGGGCTGAATAATAAAAAAGGGCTGATTTTTCAGCCCTTTCTGTTTTTTTTTGTTATATAATCTTAAATATGAAAGTTGCAGAAAAAAACGGAATCAGAATTATCACATTGGAAACAGATCATCTCGATGCGCTAAATTCCGATGAAATCAAAAAGAACATGATTTCAAACAGTGAAGGTGCGGAGAAAGTCATACTCAACCTCGGGAAAATCACTTTTGTCGATAGTTCCGGCCTGGGAGCTATCCTGACAGTCTTTCGACATATCGGGAGTCTGAAAGGCAGCATGGTTATTGCCGAACCCAGAGAATCGGTCAAGGTTCTATTCAAACTCGTCCGATTGTCCCATATGATCAAAGTCTTTGATACGGAGAGCGAAGCTTTAGCACATTTTCAATGAGAAAAGGCCGTAGAGATTTTAACATAGCTCTTAAATCTCATGTGGGGAGGCAGATGTTTACATCGGTCCCTCTGTTTATCATTTTTCTCTGTTTTATTTTTCTTCTTCAGACAGTTTTCTTTTATTTCTATGAACTGAATGAAAAGGGGTTCTATCCTCTTTTGGTATCTTTAGCGGGATTGATTGGTTTCTTTCCGGTTTCTTTTTTTCTTAAGAGAAAATCTCATTTCAACCATTACGCCCTTGTCAGCTTTCTCCTGCTTTTCTTTTTTTATTTTATCCAACTTTTTCTGATGGTTTTCTTTCAAATCCGTTATTTATGGAGCCTTCTTCTTCTGGTCCAGATCCTTTCGAGTTACTATATGCTGAGTAACCGTTATTTTTACTTTTTTACCTTTTTCAACGGATTTGTATACTCATGGTATTTTTTAATCTATTTTACGAAGGGGTCCTCTCTCGATTCGCTCCTGGCCATGGTTTTTGCCCTGTTTCTTTCGCTATTGATTCATTGCGACAGGCGTAATGCGCTGACAACATTGGCCGATTCCTATGAAAAACAGAAAGAGATTAACAATCGTTTCAGACAGCTGGAAGAAAACATCAGCCAGGTCTTCCTGCTCACATCCACTGATATGCAGCAGATATTCTACGTCAGTTCCGCTTTTGAAGACCTGGTTAAGATTTCCCGCGAGGAGTTTATCAAAAATCCTTCCATCTGGCGGGAGTTTATCTTTCAGGGAGACAAACTCCGAGTTGATCTGGAAATAGAGACGGTTATACAAGAGCGTAATGCCCGGGAGTTCGATTGCCGGATCGATAGTCATGAGGGGCTGATCTGGCTTCGCTTTCAGATTTACCCGGTTAAGTCGGAGCTTTCTGTCGGTATCGACCGCTTCGCCATTATTGTAGATGACATTACCGAAAGCAAAATGGCTGAACTGAAACTGGCTGAGGCCCGTTCTCTCGATGGTGAAATGGCAGCCCGCATTCAGAGAAATCTTCTTTTTTCCGATTTTGATATTCCCATCGAAGGCGTTGACGGCGCGGCCGAATCCATTCCTTCTCTGGATGTCGGGGGAGACTTCTATGATATTTACAATTTCTCTCCCCATATGGTGGACCTCATTATTGCCGATGTTATGGGAAAGGGAAGGATTGCCGCTATGCTGGGCGCGGCATCTAAAAGCGCATTTATGAAAGCCAGGCTTGATCTTTCTGTTAAATATCAGGAAGTGCCTCCCATAGACAGGATTGTCTCGGAGACATCCCGCTCCATATCCGGCGAACTTATGCAGATGGGAAAATTCATCACTCTTCAATATGCCAGACTGGATATGGAAAAGGAAATTTTTGAGTTTGTCGATAAAGGACACACAAGCATCCTGCACTATTCGGCGAGGCTGAAATGTTTCTGGTCCCTGAAAGGATGGAACATGCCCATAGGGTTCAATCCTGAAGAGAAGGAGATCCTGAGCGTTGTACCTGTTGAACAAGGGGATCTCTTCTTTTTATATTCCGATGGAATCATAGAAGCCGAAAATGCCGAAGGGGAACAGTTCGGCGAAAGACGTCTTATATATTTGTTGAAAAACAGCATTCATCTCACTTCAAGCCAGATCATCAATAAAATAAAAAACATCATTTTCCATTACTCCTGTGCCGACAGTTATTCCGATGATATTACCTGTATAGCTTTGAAAACAGTGCAGGTGAAACAACACGTATCTCTCAAAAACATTATCCTCGAAGGCCGACGCGAGTCGCTGAAAACTCTTAGATCTTTTACGGCGGATTTTCTCAGAAGTGAATTTCCCGGTATTGAAAAAGATACGCATGACGCTGTAATAATCGCTCTCAACGAAGCTGTTGCCAATGTCATCGAGCATAATTATGAGAAAGATCCGGAGCTCGAGGGCCGGGAAATATATCTGACAGCGGAACGGAAGGGGAATTCCTCATTTTTCCGTTTGTTCTGGGATGGCCGGGAGTTCGACTGGTCCGTTCTCAAAGCTCCCGATCTGAGTGAGTTGAAAAGCGGTGGATACGGAGTTTCGCTAATGAAGGAAATTATGGATTCCATAAGCTACTCCGCCAATATTGACGGAGTTCAGCAGCTCATAATGGTCAAAGATATTCTGTCAGCGAAATGAAACTTCCAGACGGAGGGGGTTGTGATCTGTGTGTTTAAAATTCAGATCGATTGTATTTATGCTTTTCAGCTCCAGGTTGGGAGACAGGAGAAAGCCGTCGATGACCGTCGTAAAGGTTTCGCCCGCTTTGTAGGGAGCGGCCAGAGAGCGGTTGGTCGGAGTTGAGCGGTCGGCGCCCCAGGTCCATCCTTCCATCTGCCAGTCCGGGGGGAGGGGCTGATAGAAATCCGGAGCTTTTTCCTCTGATTTAAAGGTCGCTCCGTCCGTACCGGGCATATAACTGTTCCAGTCTCCCCCGATAATGACATATTTTCCATCGCCATACTCTTTTTCCGCCAGATCTTTGAGAAATTTCAACTGATCTTTTTTGAGGAATCCGCCTTTGTCATAAGCGGACAAGTGGGCATTGATAAAGACGACTTCTTTGCCGCCTGATACTGTTGCGGTTGAAACAAGGAGGCAGCGGTCGAGAAAGAAGACGCTTTTCGGCCACTTGTAGTTTCCCGGAAGAGAATATCTCAGGGACTGCGAAAAAGGAAATCGAGAAAAAAGAGCCAGCCCTGATAATACGGAACCGTATTGCGTTCCCACGATTGTCGGGGAGGGAATATATTTAACTTTATAATTGGGGGCGAAAGTCCGGTTATATCCAGCGAGAAGTTCCGCCGTGATTTCATACTGATCATTTTTGTAGGAACGGGTGCTCTTTCTATCCATTTCCTGAAAAAAGTAGACATCTGCAGTATTTTTTCTGATAAAGGTCTCGATTCCCTGCCAGTTGGTCAGATATTCAGCTTCCGGGGCTCTTACCCCGGTGCCCCCATCCATAAAAAAATCCATATTTTCACCGAGACCCCCATAACCGAGGTTCCAGTTTATGATCGTAAGACTTTCACTTGTTCGGGGCGATTGACCCTGGTTTGTCATTTCCGCGGAAGTTATTAAATCTGGTCTGTAATCCGTTATGGTCAGCCAGAGAACCAGGCCTCCGAGAATTATCACCAGAGAAACAATTGTGTAAACGATTATTAATAGTATTTTTTTCATTGTTTAATTATTCTTCTCTCCACCTGAAGATGTCAACTTAAATCGAAATGGACTAAAATAGGGCTATTGGTAATAAAGGAGACGATTATGAGTGTGCATATCGGGGCGGAAAAAGGATCAATTGCGGAAACGGTGCTTATGCCCGGCGATCCGCTGAGAGCCCGTTTCATAGCGGAAAAATTTCTCGAAAACACTGAATGCTACAACGAAGTGCGGGGAATGTATGGTTATACAGGTCTCTATAAAGGAAAAGCGGTTTCCGTTCAGGGATCGGGCATGGGGCAGGCTTCCCTGTCAATCTATACGAATGAGCTCATTTGTGATTACGGTGTTAAAAATCTGATTCGCGTCGGATCTTGCGGATCCTATCATGAACATGTGAAAGTCAGGGACCTGGTTATCGCCATGAGCGCTTCAACAGATTCGGCTATGAACAGAGAGAGATTTAACGGGAATTTTTATGCGCCCACTGCAGATTATCACCTGTTTAAAACAATGACAGCTCAGGCGGATGAAATGGGGATGACATATCATGCGGGCAATATCCTGGCGACCGATACTTTCTACCACGATGATCCTGAGCACTGGAAAAAATGGGCTGATTTCGGTGTTCTGGCAGTGGAAATGGAATCGGCGGCCCTTTACACCCTGGCGGCGAAGCACGGGGCAAGGGCTCTTACCATATGTACTGTGAGCGACAATCTGGCGACAGGAGAGTTCACTTCGTCGGAGGAAAGAGAGACTTCTTTTACAGAGATGATGAAACTGGCTCTGGAGACTGCCTTTAAACTTTAAATAAAAGCTATTGGAGTTAGACCCGCCTTCCAATATGGAAGCGGGTCAGCATCGGCTTATTTTTCCAGATCCATGATTTTGTCGACTCGCCTGTCGTGGCGACCGCCTTCAAAATCAGTTTCCATGAATTTATCAATCATATCGGTAACCGAATCCTTATAAGCAATTCTACCGCCGAATGCGATCACATTGGCGTTATTATGAAGTTTGCTCATTTCCGCAGCGAACAGATCCTGAGGGAGCGCGCAGCGGATGCCGTCTATTTTATTGGCTGAAATGGAAATCCCTATACCGGTTCCACAGAGCAGAATCCCGAATTTATAATCTCCCGCCAGCAGTTCCCTGCAAAGCTCTTCCGCTTTATCGGGATAGTCAACGGCTTCTTCTTCTCCGACTCCGAGGTCTTTCACCTCAAAACCTTTTCCTGTTAGATGAGCTACAATTGCATTTTTCAATTCCACGGCGCCGTGGTCGTTTCCAATTATTATCGTTTCAGACATATTATTCCTTTCCTGTTCAATATATAAAAAATACAATCTTTTTCGAATATAATTAATACTGCGAAAAGGAAGTTTTTTCTTTTTTACCGGTTGATCCAGTCATTATCTCTTTCGAAGAACAGCTCGATAATTCACTCAGATAAAATCTGTAACTTTTCGGATGCCATTTCCTTTATTAAGTAGTATATTTTGAACGAAAACAATACAGGAGCTGTGTCTTATGAACGAAAATTATGCTTATGCCGAACAGAGTGCTGTTCGCGAAAGAACCATATTAAAGAATGTCTATGTGTGGATGTCCGCGGGACTGTTTCTGACGGCAGTGGTCGCCAGGATGTTTGTCCAGACGAGATTGTTTGTTCCCCTGATTTCAAACCAGTTTCTCTTCTTCGGCTTGATAATTGCCGAACTGTTTCTGGTCATCCGTCTCTCTTCCAGAATCATGACTATGTCCGTCGCCCAGGCTGCCGGTACATTCGCCGCTTATTCGATTCTGAATGGGGTTACTCTGTCCACGATATTCGTGGCATACCGGATCGGAACCATCTACACGGCCTTCTTTGTAACGGCAGGAACTTTCGGCGTTATGAGCCTCTGGGCTTTAACGACAAAAAGAGATCTTTCCGGACTGGGGCATTTTCTCATGATGGGACTGATCGGAATCATTATTGCTTCGCTGGTTAATTTTTTCATCGGCAGCACATCTCTCTATTACATGATTTCCTATGCCGGCGTGGCCATATTTACTCTCCTTACAGCCTACGATACCCAGAAGATCAAAGTTATGAGCAGACAGATGAGTTACTCCGTCGATGAAGCAACCTATACGAGAATTTCCATTATGTGTGCTCTCCGGCTTTATCTGGATTTCATAAATATGTTCCTCTTCATCCTGAGAATCATGGGTAGACGAAATTAATGGGGAAAGAGATGAAAAAACTGGCCGATGATCTGGCCTCTTTTATAGAAACCGCGCCATCTGCTTTTCATGCGGTCAGAACCGTTGAGGAAAGACTCAAAGCGGGGGGATTCACGGCGCTTGATGAAAAGGACAGCTGGTCTCTGGAAAAAGGCGGCCGTTATTACCTTATGAGAAACGGCAGCTCTCTGGCCGCTTTTATTCTAGGCGATAAACCTGTCGCCGAATCCGGTTTTCATATCGCCGGCGCTCATACGGACAGCCCTTCATTCAGAATCAAGAAAGAAGGAGCTTCCGTTCAGGGCGGAATCCTCAGGATGTCTGTGGAGACCTACGGCGGCCCCATACTCTCTACCTGGCTCGACAGAAACCTATCAGTTGCGGGACGGATTGTCACGAAAACCGGGACCGTTCTTGTCGATCTGAAAGATCCCGTGGCTCTTATTATGAATCAGGCTATTCACATGAACCGCGAGATGAACAAAGGGATTGAATACAACAAACAGAACCACCTTCAGGCGGCTTTCGCCATTGTGGACAAGGATGAGACGCGCACGCCCTCCGATCTGTTCAAAGATCTCATAGCTGAAAAAACCGGTATCGAGGCTCAATCCATTCTGGATATGGAGCTGTTTCTCTACGATGTTCAGAAACCGCTTTTTGCCGGAATGAACAACGAGTTTATCAGTTCGTCCCGTATCGATAACCTGGCTATGTGTCACAGCATTGTTGAAGCGATCGGCGCAAGCGACAGGCAGGACCACAGCTCGCTGGCTGTCTTCTTCGACAATGAAGAAATCGGCAGCCGGACCTTGCAGGGCGCTGATTCTTCTTTTCTGAGAGACCTGCTGGACAGAATAACTGCAGTGACCGGAGGGGGACGAGATGATTCCTACAGGGCCAGAGCGGCTTCCTTCTCCATAAGCGCCGACGGCGCCCACGCTCATCATCCCAATTATCCGGAATCCCATGATCCGGCATACGCTCCGAATGTGGGCGGCGGACCGGTTATAAAAATAAGTTCGACCTACCGTTATTCAACAACGGCCGAAACGGCAGCGGTTTTCAGAAAGCTATGCCGGGAAGAAGACGTTCCCTGCCAGGAACTGATCAACCGATCGGATATTCCTTCGGGGTCAACAATCGGAACCATGACATCGGCTCTTACGGGAATCGCTTCCGTTGACGTCGGTTCTCCCATGTTCGCCATGCACAGCATCAGAGAGACGGCCGGTGTGGCTGATCATTTTTACATGACCCGGGTATTGAAGAGATTCTACAACTGTGATTTAAATAGTCTCTGACTATGAACATGTACAGAAAAATTTTAATCTTCCCTTTATTTATATTATTTCTGCTCCCTCTCCGCGCACTGGAAACCGTGCCGGAGCTGGTGGCTGAATCGGCCGTTCTATATGATTTTGCGACGGGACGGGTTCTCTTCGAGAAAAACGGAGAAATTTCCATACCTCCTGCTTCCATGACGAAACTGGTCACTCTTTACCTGGGATGGCAGTACCTTGAGAACGGCGGCTCTCCCGACGAACCTGTAGAGATTACCGCGACGGGTTCTTCTTTCTCCCGGCCTGTCGGTTCCTCCCTCATGCTTCTGGAAGAGGGACAGAAAGTCTCCTTCCTCGAAGTTATGACAGGTCTGGCCGTCGCTTCAGGCAATGATGCGGCCTATGCCCTGGCGGAACATATCAGCGGCTCGCCGGAAGCTTTTGTCGATCAGATGAACAGTCTTGTGGAATCACTGGGTTATAAAACCATGCATTTTGTCGATCCCGACGGATGGAGCGCGGAAAACCGCGTGACGGCTCTTGAATACGCGGAATTCTCATCAGATTATATCAGAGCCTTTCCCTCTGCGCTTCAGACTGTTCACAGCCTTAGGACGCTCGTCTATCCCAAAGCGGAAAATCTGCCGGAAACCGGAGGAAGGATTATCACTCCCCGTGAAAAAAACAATACCAATATTCTTCTCGACCGCGTCGAAGGCGTAGACGGGCTGAAAACCGGTTATATAGATGAATCGGGATTTAATTTCACTGCTACGGCTAAAAGGGGGATCACCCGTTTTATCGCTGTTGTTATGGGAATCAGAAATGTTCCCTATTTTGACGGTATTGAAATCAGGGCCGATGAGGCTGAGGCCTTGCTGGAGTACGGTTTTCGGAATTTTAAAACCATTGACCCGGAAACCCCTTTGCTGGAACCGGTTTTCCTCTGGGAGGGAAAATCTGATGAGGTCCCTCTGATACTTGAAGGCGATCCTCTATTTACTCTTTCGGTGGATGAGATGACAAGCTTCTCCCGCGAGATCGATGTACCCGCTGAATTGACGGCCCCCGTCAGGGCAGGCGATATTGTCGGAAAGGTCCGATACCGGACCGGTGATAGAGTTCTGGCCGAGTTTCCCGTTCTGGCTCAGATCGATGTGGAAAAAGCCAATATATTTAAGGTGCTCTGGCACAGAACCCTGAAATTATATAGAAGAATTACGAATCCATAAGTTCGGCCAGTTCTTCCCAACGCTCCATTTTCGTTTCCAGTTCCCTTTCCAGTTCACTGTACCGGCGGTGAGCTCCGGCCATTTTATCCGGATCCGGAGCGGCTGAAGCGAAAAAGTCCTCCAGTTCGCTTTTCTCTTCTTCCATTGATTCAATTTCTTTTTCGATCTGTTTGAATTCTTCTATTTCCTTATATCCGGCTTTTTTCTTTTTCTCTGTCCGGACTCGCGTGCTCGGCTTTTCCTGCTGAACCTTTTTCTTTTCCTCCCGCTTCTCTTCATCCAGAAACTGCCGGTATTCACTGTAATTGCCGGCAAAACCTCTTATATGCCCCGTTCCGTCAAAAATGAAGAGAAAATCGGTCACCCTGTCGAGAAAATAACGGTCGTGGGATACGACCATGAGACACCCGGAGTATTCCATAAGGAAATCTTCAATCAGAGAGAGGGTTTGAATATCGAAATCATTGGTTGGCTCATCGAGTATGAGGAAATTGGGATTCTGAAGAATGATGCTTATAAGGTAGAGCCGCCGCTTCTCTCCCCCCGACAGATCGGAAAGGGCCGTAAAATGAAGGCTTTTGGGAAAGAGGAAGCGCTCAAGCAGCTGAGCAGGCGTGTAGGACGATCCCTCATCGGTCTTGATCAGATCCGCCTGGTCTTTCAGGTATTCGAGAACTTTCATCTCATCGGGCATTCTCGCCGTCAGCTGGTCGAAGTAACCGAAATGAGTGTTAACCCCTTTGTTCACCGAACCGCTGTCGCCGGGGAGCCTCTCGGTCAGGAGATTGAGGAAGGTTGATTTTCCGCTGCCGTTGGGGCCGACGATACCGATTCTCTCTCCTTTGCGGAACTTATAGCTGAAGGAGGGGATAACTTCCCTGCCGTCAAAGGATTTGGAGATATTTATCAGATCGACGACCCGTTTACCCAACCGCCTTTGGGAAACGGAGAATTCAGCGGACTCGATTTCCTCGCTCGTCTGCCGGTCCATCATATCGTACACCCGGTTTTTTCTTCCTCTGTCCTTGCCGGTTCTGGCCCGGGGTCCTCTTTTCAGCCATTCCATCTCCCGGCGGAGTATGGTGTTGATCCGTTCCTGCTCGCGCCTTTCCACAGCTTCGCGCTGGGCTTTGCTCTGCAGGTAGCGGGTGTAATTTCCTTCGTAGCGGTAAAGGGTTTCGTTATCAATTTCCAGAATCCCCGTACAGAGCTCGTCAAGGAAGTAACGGTCATGGGTTACCAGAACAACTGCCATGGAGCTCTTTTTCAGGTAATCCTGGAGCCAGATAATTGTATCGATATCCAGATGATTCGTCGGTTCGTCGAGAAACAGAAGATCGCCTCCCGCAACGAGAGCGTGGACTATAGCTACTTTCTTCAGCATGCCTCCCGACAGCGTTCCCATTTTCAGATGACGGTTTTCAATGCCCAGTTCTGTCAGAAGTGAATTGATCCGGCTTTCGAGCTCCCAGCAACCCAATCTGTCCATTTCTGCCAGAAGTTTGTCATAATGGTCGTGGATTTCCCGGCTTTCCTCTTTCGCCAGTCTGTCCGCTGCCTTCTCATAGTCCCGAACCGTTTTCATAAGAGGCGAATCGCGGTTCAGGATGTGCTCCAGTATCGTATCTTCCCTGTTAAAATCATCATGCTGATGAAGGTAGGCTATGCGGCATTCCCTGTTGCGGGAAATCGTTCCGCCGTCGATTTCCTCCTCTCCGGCCAGAATCCGGAGCAGCGTCGACTTTCCGCATCCGTTTATACCGATCAGAGCCAGCTTTTCCCCTTCATCTATACCAAAGGAAATATTGTTAAAAAGCGTCCTGCCGCTTCGTATTCTGCTTACAGAATCAACTGATATCAAGTTCATGGAAGAAGTCTACATAAAAAAATTGAATTAAGATACAAGTTGGTCAATAATTAATCTAAATTGCTCAGTCATCACTCGAGGAGAAATGCCCATGATCATAAGCGTGAGCGCCGCAGTCACTCTGATTCTCTCCATTCTTGCAGTCTTTTTTGATTTGATTCTGCTGAAAATAGCCATTTCTGTTTTTCTTTTCCTTATTGTTGTTCTTTCCTTTATATCCAGGGCAAAGGGCGTTAATAATGCTCCGGTTCGGGAAAAAGAAAACAAGGGCGACAGCGACGAGCTTAAGCGCCTTGCAGCAAGACTCAAAGAAACGGAAGAAGCTTACAGGTCTCTTCAGCGGGAGAGCAGAGAAGACAAAGAGAAGCTCGAAACCCTGATCGAAGGGGCTTCTTATCTGAACACGGCCCTTCCCATGATGAAGCAGCTTGCCGGTCTGGTTGTCGATAAGACGGAAGAATCGGCTATGAATTTGACGGAAAATATCTTTGAGATCTCCAATAGAAGCTCTCAGGTGGGTAACCACATCAGCAATTTTCTCAATGATCTGTTTTCGGGAGATAAAAGCCTGAAGAGCAATATCGATATTCTCAGCGGTGAAATGAACAGAATCAACAAACTCATTGAGGATTTTACGGCCATCAGCAAACGCTACACGCTGGATATGAAACAGATTGACGAAAATGTAAAAACCATAAAAGGCTTTCTCGACGGCATACGGGATGTTTCTGACAGGACGGGATTGCTCGCTATCAATTCGTCCATCGAAGCGGCCCGGGTGGGAAATGCCGGAAAGGGGTTTTCGGTTCTAGCCGGGGAGATTCAGGGACTGGCCAGCTCATCAAAAGAGATATCCCTTCAGATAGAAGATGTCATAGCGGGAATTTCCGACCGGGTGGATGAATCTTTCCAGGCGCTTGAATCGGAAATAAACATGACACTGGAACAGCTCAACCGGACGCGAAGTGATCTGCAGGAGATTTCATCCAGTCTCGATGATAAAATCGCCGATGTGGAGAATCATGTCAAGGATTCCGATTCCCTTTCCAGAACCGTTACAGAACAGCTGGGCAACGTGACAGTCAATATGCAGTATCAGGATATAACCAGGCAGATACTCGAGCACATCATGAGCACCCTTAATTTTTACCGGACCAGAATGGAGGAAAATGAGCCTCTGCTCGTAGCGGCCTCGGAAAAAAAGGAAAAAAGGGATGAGATACTGGAAAAAATAAGCTCCTATTTTACTATTGAAGATGAGTGGAAGCTTTTCGGTCTCCAAGTGCATGTAGGAAAGTCTTCCGACAGCGATCAGGAAGAGGAATTCAAAGGCAATGTTGAAATGTTCTGACAGGAGATGGCACAGGTAACATGACAGCTAATGATTTTTTTACCAGTTTTTCCGGTTTTCTCGATACCTTTACTCCGGGCGACCTGGTAGGCACTATGGAATTCAAGGAATTCGTCGATGAGGGGAAAGAGCACTATCCTCCTGAAGGCAGGAGTCTTTTCCTCGATCTTTCAGCTCTTCTCCACTGTTACATTCTCGAAGGGGAAAACGATGAATTGAACAGCCAGTTCGAGTCTCTTAAAGCTAAAATCGGCCAGTTGAAAAGTCCTTCTCCCGTTCAGGTAAACCAGGAGAAAACGGCTGATGACCCGATGTGTCCCGCTCCGGTGAAAATAGATGACAGAGAGGTGCTCGATTCTTTTCTGCAGGAATCCCATGATCATCTGGACACTATTGAAGAGCGGATTCTCGCCCTCGAGACCAATCCCGATACCGATCTGATCGATGATATATTCCGCTCAATGCACACGATTAAAGGCGTGGCGTCTTTTATCGGTCTCAATAATATTAAAAATATCAGTCATACCCTCGAATCTCTGCTGGATCGGCTCCGCGATAATGAGCTTGCCGTCGATTCCGATCTGATCAGTGTTCTGCTCGATGGTACGGATGTTCTTTCGAATCTCATAGCCTGCATCGAAAGGGATGCGGAAGAAAAAAGGAATGAAGGCAGAGAACTTGTGCTTTGCGAACCCTCCGTCGATATTTCCCTTCTGGTAGAAAAAATATCTCTGATCGGCAATGAAGATAAAAGCGGGACTCCTATGGAATCCGTTGAAACCGAGGTTCCGACCGACAGCTTCGACGACCTGATTACCGGTGAGATGATCCAGAAATTCATTGAGGAGACCTCCGATCTGCTGGACAATGCGGAACATGAAATCCTTGAACTGGAAAACGGATCGCCCGATGTGGAACACGTTGATCGGGCTTTCAGAAAGCTCCATACGATAAAAGGAAACGCCGGGTTTTTCGGTTTTGAGGCAATCGAAGAAACGGCGATGGAAACGGAATCTCTCCTCGATGAAATCCGGAAAGGGAAGAAAGATGGGGATCACAGAAATGTCTCTATCATATTGAAACAGCTTGATATTATCAGAGCCCGGCTTTCTTCCCTTATTGATCAGCCTGAACCGTCCGAGGGGGAAAACAACAGGAAAGAGCCTTACAAACCGATCGGCGATGTGCTGATTGATCTCGGTGTTTCCCGGGAGGACATCGAACATGCTGCCAATCTTCAGAACAAAAAGCTCGGAGAGATCCTCATTGAGGAAGGTGTGGTTTCGGAACGGACTCTCGATCAGGCGCTTCAGTCCCAAAACAGATCTATTGGCGGAATGCCCTCCATTTCGGTTAAGCGGAAAGATATCCGAATTGATATGGATAAACTGGACCGCCTCTTCGATATGGTCGGCGAGCTCATTACCGCCGAGGCCATGGTTGTCGATTCGGAAGACCTGAAGGGGATGGAGCTGCGGGATTTTCAGAAATCCGCTCTTCATCTCTCCAAGATCACCAGGGAAATCCAGAGCATAACAATGTCCATGAGAATGATACCTCTCGAAGGGCTCTTCAATAAAATGAAACGACTTGTCCGCGATCTTTCCAGAAAAATGGATAAACCGGTACAGCTCAATATCAGCGGCGCCGACACGGAGATGGACCGCAATGTCATCGAAGAGATATCAGACCCCCTCGTCCATATCATCCGCAACGCCATTGATCACGGCCTGGAAAACAGAAGCGAAAGGAGCGGAAAAGGAAAACCGTCTGTGGGCAGCGTCAATCTCGATGCCCGCTACGAAGGAAATGAGATCTGGATAACCGTCAGCGATGACGGAGCGGGTCTCAATCGCGAAAGAATTGTAGAAAATGCCATGGAGAAAGGGCTCCTCAGTGAAGAGGGGGATGATCTTCCCGATGAGGATATCTGGAAGCTTATATTCGAACCGGGCTTCTCAACGACGGAAACGGTATCGGAGATTTCCGGACGGGGTGTCGGCATGGATGTGGTTAAGCGGAATATCGAAAAGCTCCGGGGCAGAATAGACATACAAACCGAATGGGGAAAGGGAACCGATATGGTGCTCAGAATACCCCTGACGCTGGCCATAATCGACGCCATCAGCTGCATGATCGGCTCCATGACTCTGGCATTCCAGTCTTCCGATGTTATCGAATTTCTCAAATACTCCGACGATCTTTTCACACACACGGGGCAGGGGAACAGGGTCATTAATCTCAGATCTGAAATAATCCCTGTAATTGAATTGTGGGAGTTCTATAATATAAGAAGAGAGCAGCGCAGTCATGAAAATGATGTCCTCGTCGTGATAACGGCCGGAGGTGTCAAATCGGCGCTCATCGTCGACTCCATTCTGGGAAGCAAGCAGATGGTTGTGAAAGCCCTGCCCGAACTTCTGGAGGAAACCAGAGCCATTTCTGGCTGCAGCGTACTTGGGAACGGAGATGTCTGCCTTATTGTAGATGCGGCGGCATTAATAAGGGAAACACTGGAATAGGAAGGGAATATGGAAGCAGTAAAACAGAGCGAAGATGACATTTTTCTGGTAGATGATGACGACGATCTTCAGAATCAGAACAAATATCTGCTTTTCAATCTGGGCAATGAAGTATTCGGACTGAAAATCAGCAGTATTATTCAGATTGTGGAAATGCAGAAGGTGACGGAAGTCCCCGATATGCCGCCCTATATCAAAGGGGTTATCAATCAGAGGGGCAAGGTTATACCGCTTATGGATCTGAGACTCCGTTTCGGAATGCCCGAAAGAGAGTATGATGACAGAAACTGCATAATCATCGTCAGCATTCACGACACTTTTATAGGTTTTATTGTCGATACGGTCGCGGAAGTACACGATATCGAAGATAAGGATATCGATCCCTCTCCAGGCTTTAAAAAAAGCAATCTGAAAGAAAAGTATATCAGCGGATTGGGGAAAATCGGCGATGATGTGAAAATCCTTCTCGATGTAGAGAAGATTATCACTCCCGATGATCTTGAGCAGGCTGGCGCTTCATGATAATGCTAGATATCAACGACAGGGAATTCAAGAAAATCTCCGAGCTCGTCTACAGCCGTTTCGGTATAAACCTCACAGAGAAAAAAAAGGCTCTGGTCAGGGGAAGGTTGAACAAGCTTATCGTTAACCTTGGGTTTACATCTTTTTCTCAGTATTTCGATTATGTCCAGGAGGACAAGTCGGGACAGAGGCTTCTCGATATGGTCGATAAAATCTCGACCAACCACTCGTATTTCTTCCGGGAAAGCGACCATTTCTCTTATCTGACCGATTCGGTGCTTCCCGCTATCTGTCATAACAATGACCGGAGGCCCGACAACAAGTTGAGGATCTGGTGTGCCGGGTGCGCAAACGGACAGGAGGCTTATACGCTGGCCATGGTGGTTAATGAATTTTTCACCAGAAACAACAGTTCTCTGCAGCCGGCAATTCTGGCGACGGATATCTCCATCTCGGCCCTCGAGACGGCAGTCGCAGGTCATTACACCGAAGAAGGTCTGTCAGGCATTCCCGCCGAACTGAAGCGCCGCTATTTCGACATGGAAAAAGACGGTTCGGCTACGGCTAAAAAGGAATTGAAAGATTTGATTCTTTTTAAGCGGCTCAATTTTATGAATGACAGCTTTCCCTTCAAGAACCGCTTTGATGTGGTATTCTGCCGCAATGTCATGATCTATTTCGATAATGTCACCAAAGAGACTCTGGTCAACAAATTCCACCGTTACATGCTTGATACTTCCTGGTTGTTTATCGGCCATTCGGAAACACTCGGCCGGAATAACAGCAACTTCAAGTATATTAAACCCTCTACTTATCTACGCGTCGGAGCCAATGGTTGAAGAACCGCATTAGAGTACTCATTATCGACGATTCCGCTCTTGCCAGAGAAATCCTGTCAAAGGGGCTCTCCCGGTATGAAGATCTGGAAGTCGTCGGGACAGCTGCTGATGTTTACGAAGGACGGGATAAGATCGTCTATCTCCAACCGGATGTTCTGACCCTTGATATCGAAATGCCCCGGATGGACGGCGTCGAGTTCTTAAGAAGGCTCATTCCCCAGTATCCCATTCCGGTTATCGTCGTGTCTTCTCTGACATCTGCAAATGCCAAAGTGACTCTCGATGCACTAGACTTCGGCGCAGTTGATTATATTCAAAAGCCATCGTCACGTTTCGGCAATAAACTGACCGATATGATGGATGAACTTCACGCCAAGCTGGTTCAGGCTTCGACTGTTGATGTCAACCGCATCAGGAAAAATTACAATTACAAAGTCAGCCGTCCGGGAACCGTTCTCACCGGAACGACCGGTAAAGTCATTGCTATAGGAGCCTCGACAGGAGGAACTGTCGCCATCAGGAAAATCGTCGAGGAATTCCCTCCCGACATTCCAGGTTCCGTCATCGTCCAGCATATGCCTGAGGGCTTTACGAAAATGTTTGCGGAAAAGCTCAATCAGTCATGCCGTGTGGAAGTTAAGGAAGCGGAAACCGGAGACAGAATTCTAATGGGACGGGTCCTGGTCGCTCCGGGTAACAAACAGCTCTACATTGTAAGACGGGGGGGCGATTATATTGTTCAGTGTAAAGAGGAAGAACGGATCAACGGGCATTGCCCGTCGGTCGAGCCTCTTTTTGATTCGGCGGCTAAACACTGCGGTTCCAATGCTATCGGCGTTATGTTGACCGGAATGGGAGCCGACGGGGCGGACGCCATGGTCAGGCTCAGGGAATCCGGAGCCAGGACGCTGGCTCAGGATCGGGAAACATCGGTTGTTTTCGGGATGCCCGGTGAAGCTTTTGCCAGAGGCGGAGCGGAAATCCTGGTTCCCATAGAAAAAATTACACAAACCATACTGCGTTTTCTCAAGGAGATGAAGTGAAGCAGCTGGAAGTGGGAATCGGCGGATTTGAAGTCTCGGCCGATAAAGACAGCACAATAAAAACATACGCACTCGGTTCCTGCGTGGCCCTTATCATTTATGATAAGGTAAATCATGTCGGCGGCATGATTCATATCGCCCTTCCCGATTCGGAAATCAACAGAGAAAAAGCGGAATCCCTACCGGCTTATTTTGCCGATACGGGCCTGCCGCTTCTCTTTAAAAAGATGAATGAAACAGGGGCGAAACGCTCTTCCAGCTGGATTAAGATGGCCGGCGGCGCCTCAGTGATAAAAAGCTGCGAATCCTTTGATATCGGAAAAAGGAACATTCTTGCCGTGCGGAAAATTCTCTGGAACAAAAAGCTGGGAATTGCCAAAGAAGATGTGGGAGGAGATTACAGCCGCACCGTCTCACTCAATATTGAAGACGGTACAGTAACTGTTAGCAATTCGGGCAGGAATTGGACATTGTAGACGGGAAGGGAAAATGGCATACGAAAGAATTTTGATAGTGGACGACTCAGCTACATCGAGAATGATAATCAAACGGTGTTTTCACATAGCGGGTTATGAAAAGTCGGAATACGCAGAAGCGGAAGACGGTCTGGCGGCTCTGAATTTCCTGAAAGATAATCCTGTGGATCTCATCGTATCGGATTTGAATATGCCCCGCATGGACGGCACGACTTTTATCAGGCGACTGAAAATGAAGGATAGCGCGGCCCATATTCCCGTTATCGTCATTTCCAGCATGGGCAACGATGCTGTTCGCGATGAACTGGAAGGTACGGCTGTTCTTTCGGTCATCAGAAAACCTCTGTCCCCGGCAAAAATCCTCGAAGCCCTGGGCGAAGGATCCGGAGAAGGAGAAGGCGATGAGTTTTGACCAACAGAAAATTATCAGGGCATTTAATGATGCTGTCATCGAAACATTCGCAGAGATGGCGTTTATCGATGTTGTTCCGGAACCTCACCGGGAAGGAAAAATCAGTTACACGGGAATCATGGGCCTGGAATTCAGCCGGCCCGGCAGGGGCCATATACTTTTTTACATGACAAAGGACTGCAAAAAAGAACTTGTCGAAAATATCTATGGAGAAGAATGGATACGGCTGAGCGATATGGAGATCGATGATTGTCTCCTGGAAATTCTCAATGTGCTGGCTGGAGATTTTCTAAAGAACCTCTTCGGAGAAAAAGATAAAGTCGTCATGTCATTTCCCAGGCTTTATTTCGATGAGGAGAATATTCCCGGCAACCCCGGTCAGTTCAGATTTGTGTACAATGCTGAAGGCGCTCTTTTTTTCGCCAGGCTCAGTCTCGAGAATTGATCATTTCTTAAGCTTCACAAGTCCCGGTAAATGGTATAGTATTGTCCGGAATATTTTAGAGGAGACACCATGAATCAGGACCAGGTAAAAGCACTTCTTCTTGAGCTCGACAGCGATGTCGAGGACTTTACGCTGATTTATTCCGGCAAGATGAGTAAAAAGGTCGATGGACTTTATCATCCGGAAAAGCAGGAAATCATCATACATAACAAGAACTTCACAGAGGATAACCCTCTGATCTATACGGCGATACACGAGTTCGCCCATCATATACAGTTCACCCGCAAGGATGTGGAAGTGACCAGCCGATCCCATACGGTTATGTTCTGGGACATTTTCCACAGACTGCTGATTAAGGCGGAAGAGAAGGGGATTTACAAGAATCTCTTTGCAACCGATGAGCGGTTTATCAAATTGACGGAAAAGATCAAATCCAAATACCTCCACACTAATGGCGAGCTGATGAAGGAATTCGGAAAGCTTCTCATCGAAGCCCTCGATCTCTGTCAGCAGAACCATGCCAACTTTGAAGATTACGTTGACCGGGAACTGGGTCTTAACCGGACGGCGGCCAAATCGATAATGAAAGTCTATGCCATGGATGTCAATCCGGAAATCGGTTTTGACAATATGAAAATCGTCGCGGGGATCAAAGAGGAAAAACAGAGGAAAGTAGCTGAAAAAGCCTTTGAAGAAGGTAAGAGCCCCGATATGGTGAAAGCGGAGATCAAAGAAGCCAAAGGCGAACCCGATGTCACTCTTCCCCGTCTTGAAGCCCAGAAAAGAAGAATCGAGAAAAGCATTCACAACCTGCAGCAGAAGCTGGCTGATGTGGAAATGCAGATAGATGAGTTCAAACACGAGCAGGGAGAGGATTAAGGAGAGATGATGAGCAGACCGCAGTTAATTGGAATTACAGGGGGATCCGGTTCGGGAAAAACGACTATCGTCAGGAAAATCTCGGAAATCATACCCGATTTCGTTTTCATCCCCCAGGATAATTATTACAAATCGGCGGAGTTCATCTCCAACAGCAACATCACGGCCTTCAACTTCGACCACCCCGAAGCCTTCGATACGGAACTGCTCCGCGACCAGCTCTCTGATCTGCGCACCGGTAAATCCGTCGATATGCCCCAGTATGACTTTGTGCACCACAGAAGAAAAGAAGAAACGATTCATGTGGAACCGAAAAACGTGATTATTCTAGAAGGGATCATGGTTCTGACCGACAAGAGAATACGGGATCTTCTGGATCTGAAGATTTATGTCGATACGCCCGATGATATCCGCTTCATCCGAAGGCTCCAGCGCGATGTCGAGGAAAGGGGGAGAACTTACGATTCGGTTATTAATCAATATCTGAACGTGGTGCGTCCCGGCCATTACGAGTTTATAGAACCCACCAAGAATTACGCTGACATCATCATCCCCGAAGGGGGATTCAATACAGGAGCCCTGCAGGTCCTCGCCTCTTTTATGAAAGATATTGCGGAGAACGGCAATATTTCCAATTCCTGATATGAGACCCGTGGCTTTTCACGGGTTTTTTTATAGGAATTTTTCCTATATCTTTATTTTTATGTCTCAACTAGACTATTTATTATTAAATAGAGGACTTGAGATGACAAAAACTTTTTATCTTTTATCGATTATCACACTGTTATTGCTTTCCGGATGTAATATTAGTGATAATTCAGACTCCGGCCTTTTTTCTTCAGGTCAGACAACAGATGCTTCAGCCAGAGTAGCCGATGTTAATCTTAACGGAATAAAAGTATCTTTTCGATCATCTGATATTGAGTTCTGGGCCTCAGAAGGTGACTTTACAAATCTTTTATCCCTAAAATACTCTGATGGGCAGGATCATGATCAGAATCTAGATCCGGATATGGAGTCCCAGATGAATGTATCTCTGGAAATCGGGCTTTCGGATTCTACAGATAATGTCGTTTTTATGCCGAATAATATACATTTTGATGATTTTATAGTATTTCCTGATTTTAAGGAAAAAATCTATGATATCGTAAGAATTGATATCGGTTCAGGAGCTATGACTTTTTCGAAAGACAACAGCAATATTTATATAGATAATAATTCAATTGCCAGGCTGGATTGTAACAGCATAGTTCTTATAGACCGGGATAGATTAAATGAAATCGAATATGTGCCGAGAGGAGGATCCCCGGATAATCTCTTTCTGACTAATTTATATGATTCTAATTCGAATAACATCGTAGATGTAGATGGCGCCCTTTTCATACCTTTCGATCCAATTGATCTGAGAGATATTGGAGAGATTCAAAGCTTTAAGTTTAAAATCGAATGGGATATGGATGATATCTTTACGAAATTAGAGAATGGAATCTACACTTTGAATAATAATGCGGACGGGACTCCCTTCGATTTTTCCTTTAGTATAGAAGTCAGATAGGTAACCTCTTTTTCAGATAAGCTATCTTCCTGAAAACTTTCTCCATATGCCGGGCTTCTCTCGGACTGAGCGTCGCCCGGGATAGAATATCCCTGAAATAAGCCCTCGTATCGAAGCGGTCCGGTTTATCGAAATAACCGATTCCCTCCAGCGTGTCGATTATGGTTCCGGTTAACCTGTCTACGGCATCCAGCTCCACCGGAATGAAACGCCCCACCTTTTCTTCGCTCTGCCGGTAGAAAACATAAGCGAGAACCTGAACGGCCTGTGCCAGATTAAGCGACGGATTAATCGGAGATGAGGGTATGTGGCAGGCTGTGGTGCAAGCGGCTAATTCCGATCCGTTGAGGCCGTTCTGCTCATTTCCGAATACAAGTGCAATCGTACCTTCTCCTGTCATGGAAGCTTTCTCCGCCAGTTCTTCCGGAAGGTAGGAAAAGCTTTTTCTTCTGTTGCCTCTCCGTCTCGTAATTCCGGCAGCCATGATTGTATGGTTCAGCGCTTCGGGCAGACTTGTGCAGAACTCCGCTGTATCGAAAATATGACCGGCATGTATGGCCATCCCTTTTACTTCCTTCAGGTTCAGCTCAGAAATATCACCAACAATGGCTAATCGGCTGAGGCCCATGTTCTCCATTGTCCGGCAGATAGAACCGACATTTCTTCCGCCTTCCGGCCGGCAGAGTACAATTTTTATACGATCGAGGAAAGGATTGCTCATGATTTTATGTATATCATGGAATGGTATTTTGTAACATAAATTTAAAATCTGAAAACCATTGTTTACGTCCGTGGATAATGGTGTATAATGGTTCCGAGGTCAATAACAATGAAAAAATTCTCAACTTTCTTACTTTTATTAATATTTCCGGCTTTTATCTGGTCTTCCGGCAAAACAGATCAGCAGATGGATAAACCCGGAGAGGAAGTTATAACCATAACTGATTCATCGGGCAACAAGGCCGTCTTCGATAGTCTGCCTCAAAGAATCACCTTTTCTGGCAAAGCTTCCAATCTTGTTGCGGATGTTCTCTATATGTTTCCTGAAGCTGCACAGAGAATTGTCGGCGTGGGTAATACGAACCAGTTCAGCGGACCCTTCGCCGCGGTACTCGATCCTGATTTTGAAGATAAGTTTTATTTTGAACACAGCGCCGGTCCCGAGCAGCTCGCCGTTTCCAGGCCGGATCTGGTCATATTGAAAAACTATCTGAAAGGCTCTCTGGGAGATCCACTGGGGCAGCTGGATATTCCCGTTCTCTATCTCGATCTGGAATCTCCCGAATCCTATGAAAAAGATCTGCAGGTTCTGGGGCAGATTTTCGGGAATCCCGACAGAGCCGATGAGCTCATCCGCTATTACAGAGAGGGTATGCGGTTCGTTACTGACCGGACCGCTTCCCTTGGAGATAAACCGGATGTCCTGTTCCTTTATCATTCGACAAAAGACGGAGTTTCAGCTTTTAATACGCCGCCGGAAGAGTGGATTCAAACGCGCATGGTCGAAATGGCCGGAGGCAGACCGGTCTGGGCGGACGCTCACTCAGGAAGCGGGTGGAACAAGGTCAATATGGAGCAGATTGCCGCCTGGAATCCCGATCAGGTTTATATCGTCGCCTACAAGGAAAATGTCGATGAGGTTCTCGATGAGATATATTCATCACCCCAGTGGAAAGAGATGAAATCCGCTCAGAAGGAAATGATAAAAGCTTTTCCTGTGGATTATTACAGCTGGGACCAACCCGACAGCCGATGGATTCTCGGGTTGAAATGGCTTGGGAAAATGATGCATCCCGACCTTTTTGAAGATTTGAATATCGAGAAGGAGGCAAGAAGTTTTTTCAAGGATCTCTACGGTCTCACAGATGAACAGTTTGAACGGGAGATTGCTTCCCGATTGGGATGGAAAGACTGAAAAAACTTTTTTATCTCTTTCTCATTCTCATTCTCCTGACTGCTTTTTCTCTTTTTGTCGGACGTTATCCCTCTCCCGGTGTCATGAATCCGAAGCTTCTTCAGACCGATGCGCTCGCATTGAAGCTGGTTATGAATCTCCGGTTGCCCAGGATTCTGACTTCCCTGCTCCTCGGTTCCGTTCTCGCCGGTTCCGGTCTGGTTTTCCAGATGATTTTTTCCAATCCTCTGGTTGAGCCCGGTTTTCTCGGAGTCTCCCAGGGGGCGGCTTTCGGTGCCGCTTTTTCCATAATCTTTTTCGGTTCCTCACTTATACTCATTCAGGGCTCAGCTGCTTTTTTTGCCCTTTCCGGTTTAGCTTTATCCTACTTTATCGCCAGGAGAATCCGTTATGGCGGATGGATTCTTAGACTCATACTCTCGGGTATTGCCATTTCGGCTCTATTCTCTGCCGGCCTGGGCCTGATGAAATTCGCTGCCGATCCCATGAGTCAGCTTCCGGAAATAACCTTCTGGCTTCTCGGCGGTTTATGGAGTGTCACCTGGAGAGACTTTTTCGTTATTCTTCCCGTATCGCTCATATCTCTCATTATCACTTTTCTTATGAGATGGAAGCTCAATATTCTCAATCTGGATGATGAAACAGCTTACTCACTCGGTGTCGCACCGGAGAGAGACAGAATCATTTTTCTTTTTACTGCCACAGCGGCCACAGCGGCTGTCATATCCGTGAGCGGTATCGTCAACTGGGTCGGATTGATCGTCCCCCATATCGCCCGCCGATATTTCAGAACCGATACGCGGTTCAGCATTCCCGCGGCAATGATGATGGGAGCTCTGTTTACCCTTATCTGCGATACGATCGCCCGGACTTTTTTTTCCGGAGAGATCCCGCTCGGCATTCTCACATCTCTTATCGGCGCCGTACTATTTCTTGTCCTTCTTACAGGAAAACAGACGGGAGTGAACCGATGACCGATCCCATAGTCAAGCTCGACCAAATTCGTTTTCATTATTCAGGCGGAGAGCGGGATGTTCTGAGGCAGTTATCTCTGGAAATCCGGAAAGGAGATATCGTCGCTATACTGGGTCCGAACGGAGTCGGGAAAACAACTCTTCTCCACCTCATACTGGGATGGCTGAAACCGGAAGAGGGATCGATCTCCGTCAATGGCAAGCCCATAAGCGAATACGGAAGAAAGGAAATGGGAAAAATGACCGGCCTCGTTCCACAGGATGAGCATATCACCTTCGATTACTCGCTTCTCGAATATGTCCTGCATGGCAGGTATCCCCATTTAAAATCTCTTGAAGCTCCCGGTCCCGAAGATAGAATCATTGCCCTCGAATCGCTGAAAAGGGTGGGTATGGATACTCTGGCCGAGCGGCCGGTAACCCATCTGAGCGGAGGCGAGAAACAACTTGTACTCATAGCCAGATCTCTGACCCAGGAACCATCGGTGGTACTCCTTGATGAGCCGATGAGCAATCTCGATATTGCCAACAAACGAATGATAATCAATGTATTGCGCTCGCTCAAGAAAGAAGGGGTGACCATACTTTTTACAACCCATGAACCGGAAATCGCCGCCACTCTCTGCGATTCGGTAATCCTTATGGGCCGGGATAAACATATCGAACAGGGCCCGGCCGATGCTATCCTGACAGGGGACGCGCTTAGCCGAATTTATGAAATACCAGTAGACATCGTAAGCCACGATGGCAGAAAAATTATAATGTGGTATTGAAAAGATCCGGCTCATTCCGGTTCATCCGGTTGATTTCAACAATCCGGCATCGGCTATTCCGGACATAATCCGTTCTGAATTCTTCAATCAGTTCCGGTCGTATTACAAGAAAAACGTCGACTCTGCAGGCCGCTTTGTCGAGCCGCGGAAGAATGGGATAAAAACCGGTTTTTTTGTTGAGTTCCAGCGGACCGATCTCGTCCAGAATGAAAGGGGATGTCTCGCTGTCCAGAGCACCGGCGAGCAAAGCCAGGGCTTTTGTAAAACCTTCTCTGCTGAAGAAAAAAGGTCCGAAAACAGGTCCGCGGAGATCTTTATCCATTCTGGCCAGTTCCCATTTCTCTCCTGACAAAACATTCATGGCCGAGAAACCGCATTTTTTTCCATGGCTATCAAAGACAGGCGGTGTAATTAAACCAGCAGGAGATCTATTGTCTCTCTTAAGGCGGTCTATAAAAGCCAGAAGGGCGGTTGTTTTACCGATTCCTCTGGGGCCGGTAATAATTGTCAGCATAAAATCCTTATCCCATTCCTCTTGTTCTTTCTCTCAATCTGAAAAGCTCACTGAGCGATTGTCTCAGGCTTTTTGCTCCCAGCCGTTCCATTCCGGCGGCGAAAAAGAGTGCCAGGGCCAGCAGAATGGTTAAAATTGAAAAGAGATATACATGACTTTGCAGGGGATCCACTCCGGCGGGATTCTGTAAATAATCCAGGAATACACCGGCAAGTGTGGCTCCAGCCGTTCCGGATATACCTGTGGCGAGAAACTGGAGGATTCCGAAATTCAACTGCTGTTCCGGTTCAATCATGGAAAAGAAATAGAGTTGGGTCGTATTGTCCGAACCATTGAGTCCCATGGTGGATGCATAAAAAATAACAATCAGGAAAATCCAGGAAAACCAACTGCCGATATAAGGCACGAAAATAATAGTCGCCGAAGAGAGGATCATCAGGATGATCCAGATCATGAGCATAGGCTTGGCACCGAGTCTATCGAGAAACTTGCGACTGATAAAACCCATCGATATGGCCCCGAGACTTCCGGCTACCGTGAGGAGTAGGACGTTTTTATCGGACAGGGCATAAACATCTTTGGCGTAGACCAGAATAAAGGGGCGCAGGATACCACCAACGAATCCGACAGTGAAGAGAGTCAGAAAATAACGGCGGAACTTCCGATCGCGGAATACCGACTTGAGGCTGTACATAAGCCCCTGGTCCCGATGTCCTTCGGGCCTCTTTATTTCGGGAAGCCGGGAGAGGGTGAAAACACCCAGATAACCCAAACCGATACCGATGGCAAAACTTATCATGTAGCGGCCTAGAGGCGCTTGTTCCCCTATGAAGAAAGCTACAATCAGGGAGCCGAGGAGAATGGCGATATCTGTCAGAATCCGCGACAGCGAAAGGTAGCTTCCTCTGTCCTCTCCCATGGAAATCTCCGTCAGAAGGGGGGAATAGCTGACCAGTCCGGCTCCGCGGAACATCTGAAATCCCAGATATCCGCAAACCACAATCCACAAAGCAGTATCAAGGGATCCCGGTTTATCCGACATGGCGATAAAAGGAGTGATCAGGATCGGACTGATGGCAATATACCGGACCATCCAGGCCAGAGTGAAAGCCCTGGCCATCCCCAGTCTCAGAGACAGGATTCTGCCGAGAGGCATGATAAAGTAGGAGATATAAAAAAAGCTCGATACAATGCCGACCATGGTTTTACTGGCACCCAGCCGGATTATAAACAGAATGATGACATTTCCCGCCAGAAACTGAAAGGAGAAGGTATTGATGACTGAAAAAGCCAGCCACCAGAATCGGCCGGTTTTTTTTTCTTCCGGGCTGTAGTATCCATCCATGGGACCAGTATAATAATCAATCGGGCGATTGTATATGAATAGATTTTGAAAAAAGGGATTCCTCTTTTTTCCTGTTTATGCCATTGTGATAGGCATGAATTTCCCTATGTTCGGTAACATTGTCAACGCTCTGGCCATCATCGCCGGAAGTCTACTCGGTCTTTTCCTTTTTCGCGGCAGAATGAAAGGGGAGATGAATGATTCTCTTATCAAGGCGACCGCGCTGGCAATTCTTCTCATAGGCTTGAAAAACGCCTGGGCGGGCGAGAATATGCTACTGATCATATTTTCACTGGTAATCGGCACTTTTCTGGGTGAGTTGATCGGTATTGAGCGCCGATTGGAGGATCTGGGGAAATTCGTGGAATCAAAGTTGAAAGGCGATAACATTGCCAGAGGATTCGTAACAGCCAGCCTGCTTTACTGCGTCGGTTCCATGGCCATCCTCGGATCGCTCGAAGGGGGATTGCGGAACCAGCATGATATCCTGCTGGCGAAAGCTGTGCTTGACGGCGTCATATCCATTATGTTTACATCCACCCTCGGCGCCGGCGTTATCTTCTCAGCTATTCCGGTCTTTATTTACCAGGGCGCCATCGTACTGGGAGCTGTCTTTGTGAAAGACCTTCTCACCGATCAGGTTATCGCGAACTTGAGCGGCGTCGGCGGACTTCTGATTGCTGCCCTGGCTCTGAATCAGTTGGAAGTCAGGAAGATCCGGGTCGGCAATATGCTGCCGGCGGTTTTTATTCCCGTCGTCTATGAGCTGATACTGAAAGCCATTTAGAGTTCCGTCAGATCGGGCGATTTTCCCTGAACGGCCCGATCCCATCTTTGCAGAAATTCCTTCCGCTTAAGAATCTTCGCGCCAAGAGCTGTTTTATAGGGCATATGGGGATGCCCCAGGTTCCAGAAGAATATGCCGGCAGATTCCAGTTTCCGGGCGAGCAGAACCATCTGCAATTTGCCGAAATTGTCGTATTGCTTTTCTCCTCTATGAAAGAAACCGCTGAGGCTCGTATAGGTCCTTCCAATCGTGTAACCCAGTTCTCCGGCAATAGCTTGATTATGGGGTCCCTCATGGAGAGATACGCCCCATATTCTGAAACCGGGATTCTTAACTTTTTCCTCTTCCGATGCCAGATTTCTTATCAGTTCTTTATAGGGAGGGGAAAGCCATGTCGAACCTTTCCACATCCTTTCCAGATTTTCCATAACAAGACCGGGGTCCGGATCGATTCTCAGGCGGATATTCTCAGTTTTCATTCTGCTTCCCGAAAGAATTTTCGCTGTTTTCCGATCGATGTGCAGATTCCTCCAGTCCAGCAGAGCATAAGCGGACTGCAGTTCCGGCAGAAGTTCAGTTTGATTGATTCTTTTACCTGAAACGGCTATAAAGCCCAGTTCGGCTTGTTTTCTGTAGAAAGCCGGAGACCAGTCCGATGAACGATAGTAAGTCAAGGCCGGATTGTCGGCCAGGTTGTCTCTGTGGGCGATTGATAGATTCTCTTCTGTCAGGTAATCATAACTGTCATCAGGAGCGAAATCAGTGTATTTCCATGTTTTGATCTGATGGGAAGGCCATGTTCTGTTAAAGAAATAGTTTTCCAATAAGCCGGGATTGATTAGCCAGCTCTCTGTCGGGGATTGACAGATTCCCGATTCATTTCTGATCTCATATTCACCAAGGCACAATTCCATTTTCGATGAATCGGTTTTCTTTAATGAATAATAGCTGCCTTTATTGTCTTTCTCGGTTGCCAGAAAGGCGCCGGGAATCCTGCAGGAGGGGGGAGAGGTCCGAAGGAAACTTAACAGATCTGCAGGAAGCATTGAATCCTCATCCATATGCAATTCGGCTAGATTCACTTCTGTTCCGTTTATGAAGCCTTCTGTCAGCTTGAGCTCGATTATCGCACCGGGAGGAAGCCTGTAAAAGAGAGCGGGAGATGAGGAATTTACCGCCCATTGGTAGCTGTCATCGAGATAATAGTGGATGATGGATATTCCCTCGACGTCCTCGATTGATAAAAAAGAAGCTTTTACATACCCGGTGTTCATGGAGGTATTGTACCGTATAAGAGGGGAATGTCAGTAAAAAAAATCCGCTCGGTTGAGCGGATTTGAAAATCTGTTTTGATATCAGTAGGTTTTTAATAAAGTACTTGTTCCCGAGAACGTATACTCTTCATCATAACTTGTTTCCGTGTCATCCCAATATTGATTATACAAAACAGCCAAGTCCGTATTTGGTGCGCCGTATGGTGTAATATAAATATCATATGCACCAGCTCTCGGAACGATAAAAGTTCCAGTTGTATATAGGTTTTGTAACATTGGGTCACTGTTATTGAGATAATCTCCAGCTGCTCTATCATATACGTAAACATTAATATACAAATAATCGAGGCTATTATTCCTTACCTGAATCGTTACGTATCCGTCAGGAGTTAATAACCATAAACAACCGGACAAAGAAAACAGCAATGCGCCGATCGCCAAAATTTTTACTAAAAAAGAAATTCTCTTTCTCATAATTCCTCCAAAGTGTTTTTATTCTATCATTATATATTCTAACGCTATATTTTCCATTTTCACCTGTAAAAATTTATAAAAAAGACTTAAATGAGCGAACAGGACCCCCGGGACACAATCATTTCAACCCGTACTTCCTGTACCAGTTGTCAAGGGTCTGATAATTCTCAATACCGAGGATTCTCGCCGCTTCGGATGTGTTGTCGTGGCTTTGCTCCTTGGCCAGCTTAAGCCATTTGACCTTATAATCATCGATTTTTCTGCCCAGATCAAAGCCAGGAGGAATATAGGTAAAATCTTCTTCACTTTCCTGTTCAGAGTCGAGCAAAAGAGAGCTTAAAGTTTCTTCTCCTGAAATAACAAGTGTTTCAGCCCAGATAATCAGCCGTTTCAGTGTATTCTTCAGTTCCCGGATATTTCCCGGCCATCGGTGTGACAGGAGAACTTTTACCGCGTCACCGCTTAATGTCCGCCTTTCCCAGTTCTCACCGGCCTCGCGGGTGAACTGATCATTTATCTCCGAGACAAAGGTTCTGATAAGCACCTCCAGATCTCCCTCCCGTTTACGGAGCGGAGGCATATTGATAATTCCCACAGCCAGCCTGTGAAACAGATCTTCGCGGAAACGGCCTTCACGTATTTCCTGCTGCAGGTTTTTATTGGTGGCGGCAATGATCCGGATGTCGACTTCTATATCCTTGTCGCCGCCGACCCGCCTTATTTTTCCGTTATTCAGTGCCCTTAGAAGCTTGACCTGGGAATTGAGTGGCAATTCTCCAATTTCATCGAGAAAAAGGGTTCCCTTATCGGCCTGTTTGAGGTACCCGTCGTGGTCCGCATCAGCTCCGGTGAAGGAGCCTTTCTTATGTCCGAAGAACTCTGATTCAACCAACTCTCCCGGAATGGCTCCGCAGTTGACGGGAATAAACTGTCCGCGTCTATCCGAAGCTTTGTGAATACCACGGGAAATGAGTTCCTTGCCGGTTCCCGATTCTCCGAAAATCAGAACCGGCACAGAGAAACCGGAGATTTTGACAGCATTGTGAACCAGATTTTTCATGTCATCACATTTATGTATGATATCTTCGAAATGCTTATCCCTGTCTACATCATCCAGTCTTCTGAATGCTTTTGAAATAAAATCAGCCTTGATATTGAAAGGTATGGAAACTTCATTCAGTCCCGATTCCCGGGAGGTCTCAATAAGTTTCGCGGGAAATTCACCCGATGAAAGAATAATCCAGATCGAAGCCATGGCAGGCGTTCCCGGACTCAGATGAAAGGTGCGGTTTTCCTCAGCTCTGTTATTTCTGAGTAGGGAAGAAACATTTTCATAAATGGATGTGAAGTCCGTCGGGCTCTTTAGATTGATATTCTGAAGTTCGATAACAATATCCTGAGGGAAGATATCTCTCTTTTTAAGCAGTTGAAACAGCCAGGGAATGTAGCTCCCCTCTTCGTTTTCCGGCCAATTGGAAAGTATCTTGACTCTTTTGTAACGACCGCTGAGTACTGCCTGTGCGAGAGGTCCCGGTGCCGCATCATTTTTCTCTCTGTAGCAGGTGATGTCTGTCCTGCCGATCCAGGAATACAAGGTCTCAATTTTATCCATATTTCACTATAGAATCAGATTTGCGGATATACAATGAGAATGAAAGTAAAAAATCGAACAACCCTTTGAAAAAAGGACTCCTTTTTATTAAAATTATGTAAAGTATGTTAAGAAAATTTGCAAACCTGTCCATAAAGACAAAACTTCTGTTAACAATCATTCCTCTTCTGCTGTCTCTCATTTTGCTCCGGCAGGTTTTTCTCCTTAGAAATATCAATAATACTCTCTCCAATGAACTGGAAAGCAGGCTGAATCAATCAAACGAACTTATTTATAATTTAGTGGATGAAACGTTTACCGGTTCTCTGAGAAATTACCTCAGAGGAATGATTGATGATGCGGTTTTCAGTTTTGAAGCTGTTTTTAAAGCTTATCTCAGGGGCTCTATTCCTTTTGAAACGGCAATGAAAAACCTGAGTCAGGGACTTTCCAACAGAGTTGTAGGCGATTCGGGTTATTTCTTTGTAATGGATAACCAGGGAAAGATTATATATCACCCATTTGAAGAATATATCGGGGCAGATTTCAGTTCTCTGGATTTTATCGCGGAGCAATTAAAAGTTCGCGAAGGTTACAGAGAGTACGTCTGGCAGAATCCCGATGAGGATGCTCCCAGTGAAAAAGCCATGTACACCAAATCTTTCGATACTATGAACTGGATCATCGGAATTGCCGCCTACAAGGAAGAATTTCCCGATATTATTGATTTTGAACATATGGGAGAGGGACTATTTAACAAAGGAAGCGGTGCCGACTCTTTTTTTATTCTCAATGCCGATGGCGAAGTTCTGCTTCATCCGACTCTGGCCGGCCAGAATATCGCCGATATTGGCCGTTTCCGGGGGATGATGAAAATCTTTTCGGATTACAGAGATGATAAGGTCTTATCCGGAAGCATGGATCTCGGGATAGCAGATCCCGATACCGGTAAAAATACGCGGTTCCGCCTTTCCTATTCCTGGATCCCCGTTTTTGACTGGGTCATAGTATCAGCTATGTCAATCGATGATTTTTACAAACCGCTTCGGGATTTAAACTTCATTTTTATATTTTTTGACTTCCTGCTGCTCTTGCTTGTCGCCGGTTCTCTCTCCATTCTGTTCTCCTTCGTTCTTAAACCGCTCAAAGATTTCACTTCCGATCTTCTCGAACAGGAAGAATTCAGGAACAAACATTTCAGGGGGAAAGGTGATGAAGTCGCAATTGCCAGCGAGGTTTTTCAGCTTTATGCGGAACAGATTAAAAGCGACAAAATCAAACTGAAAGAAGCCGTGGAAGAGAACCGGCTGCTGGCGGATTTCCCTTATCAGGTTAAGCAGCCTGTTATCCGTTTTAACAAAGATTATATCTGTAATTTCATGAACAAACAGGCTCAGAAGGAATTGTATCCCCTCCATACCGGGCAGGATATTTTGACTTTTCTGGACGTGGAGAGCATCGAATCTCTATCGGAAACCGACCGGAAACCCCTGGAAAAACAAATCCTCGGGAGACTTTATGAAATCCGGTCCACATCCATTCCCCAGCACAATGACTGTTATCTTCATTTTTACGATGTCACAACCAAAAGAAGGCTCTCCACGCTCCAGTCGGTCTGGCATCATGTTTTTGATACTTCCATAGAAGGCATAACCATAACCGATGAGAAAGGTAATGTCGAAAGAATCAACAGGAGTTTTACTCTTATTACCGGCTTTGAAGAAAAAGACATTCTGGGAAAATCAGTTAATATGCTGAAATCCCATCGACAGGATGAAAAATTTTATAAGGATATGTGGAATTCGCTCATTGAAACCGGTCATTGGGAAGGGAAAATCTGGAATAGAAAAAGCAATGGAGAGATCTATCTTGAATGGCTTTCCATCTCCGGCTTTATCGATAACAGGACGGGTCTGCAGAAGTATATGGCCATCTTCCATGATATAAGCGAGATGTATGAGAAAGAACAGGAACTCGAGTTCATGTACACTCATGATATTCTGACCAAGTTGCCGAGTCGCGGGCTTTTTTACGACCGATTGACCCAGATGGTGTCCTCTTCAAAAAGAACGCAGGAAACATGTGCGGTTATCATATTGGACCTTCACAAATTCAGCCGTATAAATGAATACATCGGTATGACGGGCGGTGATACCGTACTGGTTGAAATGAGCAAGAAACTGAAAGTTACATTACGGCAGGAAGATACGATCGCCCGTCTCGGCGCTGATCATTTCGGCCTTCTTCTCCCGCGCCTGAACAGTAACGAGCAGATCATAGATATTATTACCAGATTGCAGGAGAATCTGAGCGAATCTATATCAGCAGGGGGGAAGATTGTCAAACCTGTCTTAAATCTGGGAATCAGTCTGTATCCGAACGATGGAGAAACGGCAGAAGTCCTTATCTCCAAAGCCAATATCGCTCTGGAAAAAACAAAAAAACAGAAACCGGGCCATTTCAACTTTTTCGATTCCACGACTCAGAGTGAATTATCCAGCTGGGCAGAGTATGAAGAGTCTTTGAAAATGGCATTGGAGAAAGGCGAATTCGTTTTGCACTACCAACCGAAAGTCAGCTTCGAATCGGGAGATCTCGATGGTTTTGAAGCGCTAATCCGATGGAACAGAGGCGAAGGCGGTTTTATCTCTCCGGGATGGTTTATACCTAAACTGGAAGAAAACGGCATGATTGTCGATGTCGGTTACTGGATTATTGAAGAAGTGTGCGCCTTCATCAATAAAATGTCTGCAAAATTCTCCCGGGATTTTAAAGTGGGTATCAATATCTCCGCCAAACAGTTCATAAACAGCACTTTTCTCAGCGATGTGTTCAGCATTACAGAGAGTAACCGGATCGATCCCCGGTTAGTTGACCTGGAAATTACGGAAAACATCGCCGCCACAGAAGTGACGAAAGCGATTGAAACAATTCAAAGATTAAGAGAACGGGGTTTCTCTATTTCTATTGATGATTTCGGAACGGGCTATTCCTCTCTGAAATATCTGAAAGAATTACAGTTTACTACTCTTAAAATCGATAAATCTTTTGTTGATCCGCTTCCGGGCGATGACAAAAGCCTGTCTATTGTCCGATCCATTATTGACCTGGCCAAAAACCTGGACAAGAAAATCGTCGTCGAAGGTGTGGAGACAGAAGATCAGGCCAGGCTTTTTAAAGAACTGCAATGCGATATTCTCCAGGGATATTATTTCAGCAAGCCGCTGAGCGAGGAAGATGCGCTTCAGCTGGCGGGAGAAATGGACAAGCAGATTAAACCGATTGTCTAATCGCAGGGGTTTATAATTTTCTGTGTTTTGATACAGTCGCGACTCTTAAACTCATCGGGTTTGAATAAATTCGGTTTTTCCTGTGATTATCCCTGGCCGGAGAGTCTACTCATCGAGATTCTGATGACTCAGCATGGCACGGATTGATTCTATCAGAAACAGTGAGAAGGTTTTTTCCGTCAGAGTGGGAATCTTGTCCATAAGCTGAACCAGGGAAATCGTGTTGATAATACCCTCAGAGCCGGTTTCCACAGCCACCAGATTACCGGCATCGACTTCTTTTTTCACAAGATGGGATGAGAGGACACCAAGGCCGCAATGGTTAAGAATCGACGATGCCACGGCTTCATGGTTATCCACAGTCAGCACTCTGTTCAATTTGACTTTTTTCTTGGGAAAATGATTCTCAAACCAATGCCTGACTAGGGACATTTCCTCATCATAGCATATGTAGTTCTGCCTGCTGAGTGAAGAGAATGATACATCGCCTTTAAGCTTCGTATCATAATATTTTCTGGAACAGGCCAGTATCACCTTTTCCCAGGCTACCGGTTCGAAATGAAGGTAATCTGTAATCTCCCGGTCCGTCTTATCTGTCAGAAATTCGTCCAGCAGAACGAAATCGATGTTTCCATCCTTCAGGAGAGGGAGCAGAGTTTCGGGTTTTCCGAATTTAATGGAAAAAGTTACATCGGGATATTTCGTTCTGAAATCGGCCATAATAAGAGACAGATAGGTTTTCCCGAATTCCGCCGGGGCGCCTATCCGGATCTCTCCAAAGGGATATTCTTTGGATTGGAGAAGCTCTCTGTTGTAGATTTTCAGGCCGTTCATAAATGATTCCGTCAGTTCGAACAGCCGCTCCGCTGCTGCCGTAGGGACCAGCTTTTTATGAAGACGTGTGAAAAGAGAGCTCTTTAAATCGCTCTCCAGCTTTTGTATGTTCTGACTTACCGCGGACTGTGTCACATTGAGCTTTTCCGATGCGCCCGTAATGCTTTTTTCAGAATAAACATAATAAAATACCCGCAGCCGATCCCAGCTTTGAAACATTAGCATAACTTAAGCATAAGCTTATTTTATATAATTTTACTAATTAAATAATTTTTTATATTATATATACAGAAGATAAAACCTATTCAATAGAGGAGTTAAAGGTATGAGTGTTAAAGAACTATTCCTTCCTGAAGACAGCAGATTCGATTCAGTCGCCGGCATTGATTCACATATGAAAATTACAGCACAGGATGTCGTTAAATCGATATTCTGGGTTTCCGCCGCAGTTCTGATCATTGCCTACTTAAGCAAACTTATTTAGATTTTTTTCATACCCGGCGCCGGTGTTTCAGGCGCCGGGTTCTTCCCTTTTTCCCACCAGCGTTCATCTTTCTTTGCGTAATCGAGGTCGAGATACAGATCTTCGACTTTCTTTCTGGCCCAGTCGGTTCTGCGCAAAAACTTTAAGCAGGATTTTATCGAGGGATCGTAATTGAAGCAGTTGATTCTGATGTGGGAGCCCAGCTTCTCCCAGCCGAAGTATGCGACAAGCCGTTCGAGTATCATTTGAAGGGTCACGCCATGCAGAGGATCTTTTGATTGTGCCATAATATCCCCGGTTTACTTTTTCGTTTTGAGGTAGGAGGCTATGGTTTCAACAACAACTCTGTGATCTTCCTCCTGAGCCAGTCCTGAAACCGTTATCGTACCGACCGATCCGGTGCCTTTCAGAAAAATGGGAAAGCAACCGCCGTGAGGAGCGAATTGCGCTTCGGGAATCATATATGTCTCCTCTATCGTTTGGCCGCGCTCCTTCAGTTGAGTCCCTATATAGAGGGAACTGTGGCCGAACCTGTTTACGAGATTGGTTTTCCGACGGACCCAGTTGTCGTTGTCGGCTGATGTCCCTTCAAAGCTGTAGTGAAAAAGCTGATGGCCGTTCCGTGTGATGTCGATGGTAATCGCCAGGTTGTCTTTCCGGCCTTTCTCAACCAGCATGGTACCAAGTTCCCAAGCTGTTTCCGATGAAAATGATTCAAATTGGAGCGTATTCTCCTGCTCCAGAATATCCTTTAATGTATACATACCTGTTATTATAGAGCAATCTTAAGGCTCTTTGAATTGTAAAATACAATTGAATAAAAAAACCGGCGCAACTGAACGCCGGTCCTAAGCTAAAATCTCTGAAAAATTATGTCAGATTGATGTACATCGTCGAGCTTGAAACAGCCATCAGAGTAAAAACAATTGTGTTGAGAAAAGCTCCTGTGTACACATTATTTGTTTTTTCCAATGCTTTCTTGGTAATCACGGTGGCAATAAAAAGCATAACGACGAATCCTATGAGAACAATACTGTTGAGTGAAACAGTAGGAAATGACGCTGTACCAGTTATGAAAAGCTTACCGTACTGGGCGATAAGGAAGAGAATCAATCCGCCGATATTGATCAGATAGGAAACCAGGTAGCCTTTGACACCCTGTAGATATTTCGAGTTCGTATTGACTTGCAGGGCAACACCATTGGAAAAATAGTACAGAAAGAAGAAAGGCATATAACGCAGGGCGGACATAAAATGATCTGAATTGAAAGCTCTTACCGCTACCAGCCATATTCTGAAGTCCGTCTTGAACAAGAGATCGATGATAAAAAGAAAAACATAACCGGCTGATGCTGCAATGACAGCCAGAAGGAAAGATTTCAGTATATTGACCGGGGAGATTATCAGACCGTATTGCCTGAGATCCATCCCTGCGGGTTTGTTTATGGTCAAATAGGTGAGGCATAGGATAAGGAATGTCACCACGGCCACTAACATAGCCCAGAAAACGACGGCATTTGTCTGCGGCTCATTGAAGAAAGGACTCAATTGGAACAAATTGCCAGCTCCGACAGTTAATCCGAAAACCAGAAAAGCCGCAAAGGAAGTTAGAATCCATCCGCCGAATTTCTTTTCGTCCTTCTTTCTGAACCGGAAAAATAAAGCAACAACAACAGCCGCAATAAAAATAAGAGACGATACAAGTTTAATCTGCCCCAGACCTCCTGGGAGTTTGGCCATTAGCGTTTGAAAATAAACAGCTGGAAAGAGAGCGCTGAAAGCTATGATCGCCCAGAAAACAGCCTTTCCTGATTTTTTTACGGGACCGTCGAATTCGACAATGGGAGCGGATTTTACGGTGCTGAAGAACGGTGTTGTCATAAGAAGCTGTATCATCGGAATGAATAACAGAAAGAATCCGATAAGCGCGATGAATTCGGAATACTCTTTGAACCGCCATATCTGACTGGTTTCCTTAATAGACGTTTGAGGCAAGTACCTCTGGAAAGAGACATTATAAAACTCAATCTGATAAGCGGTCGTTTTTATAGAGAAATGATTCCAGGGATGAGTTTCTTTCGGTTGATAGATAATTCTTCTTCCCCCTCCCGCAGTCGAATAAAACACTCCGTCTTTTGCATCAGAGGGGTTACCGAGAAACTCCATACCGTCAGCCGTTTTCGCATAATTCTTTCTGACGATGGTCCGGCCTGTGCCATAGGCGCTGGAGTCGAAAAAGAACTCATCGAACTGGCCGCTGATGGCACCTGCTGTTCTATTTGCCAGACTGGCGTTATAGGCTTTGGCGTCAACGCCCAGATATGATGTCCAGCGGAAATCCGATCCCGCAGTCAAAACGGCGGATATTTTACGAACGGCTGCATTTCCTTCGGCAAGAGCTTTCTGATAGGCCTGTTCGTCCATCACAACTGCCATTGTTGAAGAAAACCCGCCCATGGAATGGCCGCTTACTCCGATAATTCCGTTACCGTTATCGTCTTTCAGAACATAGGGTTGATTGTACATATATTGAACTGCATCATAGATTGATGACGGCCAGAAAGCGAAGAAAGGATTGCTCAGAGGAACGCTGTTCAAATAGGAATCGCCATGGGCATACATATCCAGAGCCAGAACGACAAAACCCCTTCTGGACATTTCAATGGCCGGAGCGTCCTGCATTTCTTTGGCATTGAGATAACCATGGGTTGTTATGATCGTCGGTCTGGGATCGGCAGGGCCGGCACCTGCAGGGAGATAGAGAAGACCATTCAGCATACCCTTGTCGGTTTGAAAGGAAATTTCGGTTACCTGGACTTTATAGGCGGATGTGTTGAAAAAATGGGCAGAAATTGTTCCTGCCATTATGAGAAGAACCGCAATGGCCAGCCATGTTCCCGGATTCAGTTTTACAGATTTCAAATCGTTCTCCTTTATCGTATATGATATAAATTATTGTATGTGATAAATGTAAAACTTGTCAAAAGAATTGTCATTTCTTTTAATTCCAGAGATAATTAGCTTATGAATAAAGAAAAATCCACAGTTGTTCCGGCATTGGATAAAGGTCTGAAAATACTGGAAATACTGAGCCGTAATCAGGATTTCATGACCATGAGTCAGATTGCCAAGAGCATGGATTATAAGGTTTCGGAAATCCAGAGAATGGTGGAATATCTATTTCAGAACGGGTATATCAATAAGAATCATCAGGGCGGATTCTATATCAGCAGCAAGTTCTTCTCTCTGGCATCCCGGATAGATTTTCATCATATCCTGATCAGCAGAGCCACTCCGCTCATGAACCAGTTCGCTCTGAGCAGCTGTGAATCCATTCAGCTCTCGGTGCTGGTGGACCGGGAACTTCTACTTCTCGTTCATACGGAAGGAACCAGAACTCTTCGTCTGAGTATTAAGCCGGGAATGTATGACCCCATGGAGACGATTTCGGGAAAGGTTTTAATTTCCCATCTTTCCGAGATCGATCAGGACAAATTCAGTCTCAGCAGGGAAGATCATAAAAATTTGAAGAAAATTAAAAAATCCTGTGACACCAATGGCTATTGCGTCGGCGAGAGTTCCTGTCTTCAGGGCATATACAAATTGTCAACTTATATTCGCAGCACGGATTCTGTGAAAGCTGCGGCTCTGACATGCAGCTTTGCACTACCCAGGGAAGAGAAACTTGCCGAGTACAGAAAAAAACTGATTGATAAATTACTGGAAACAAAAGAGAAGATAGAAGAGCTGCTATAACCTTTCCCGGAGGAGCCATATATGAATGATCAGATAACGACAGCAAAGGAAGGATCTTTTGCCAGATTTACCATTGAAAAACGGGTTCCTTCCATTCTCAGCGATCTGGTTTCCCATAACCGGTTCTCTTCTGCGGTAGAGTTTTCTCTGAAGGCATTCATGGAATCAGTTCCCGCAGGATCGCTCACGACTCTGGATACTTCATATCCTTTTTCTGCCGGAATAAATGCATCTCTGGAAAATCATTGCGATTACAACTGGCTCAATGCCCCTTTTCTGTTTCTGGAAAACTACCTCTATCATAAGATTGCCGAAATATGCGGATTTTTCTCCAACAGGCATGATTATTTTCTCTATAAGAAAGAGGCCGATATAAGAGGGGGGCGGGAAAAGATTTCCAGGGAACTGCAGAGAATCAATTCGATTCATTCTTTTCCTGAGATCTCTCTGCTCAATCTGATGGGGAACAGAGCGGATCTCAGTCAGAGCTCTTTGTCATATTCGGCCGATTCCAAATCGGAACTCCTGATAGATCATCGTGAACAGGCTACAGACATAATAGCTGAGTCCCGGCAGGTTCATATCGTCCTTGATAATGCGGGAGAAGAGCTCTTTTATGATCTTCTGATGGTTTACTGGTTCTTTAAAAATACCGGAATCCGAAAAATCCATCTCCACTTCAAACAGTTACCCTATTTTGTTTCAGACGCCCTGATCAGTGACTATCGGCACCTTTTGAAAATTCTTTCAGAGGATAAGACAACGGAATGGTTCGTCCGGGATATGAATCGGTTCGAGGAAGAGGAAATGTTGGTCCTAAGCGATAACCCATACTGGAGCAGCGGTGAATTGTATTCCCAAATACCAGAGAGGCTGGCCGGGGAATTCTCCGACGCTGATCTTGTTATTTTCAAAGGCGATCTCAATTACCGGAGATTGGTGGGGGATAATGACTGGAAATGGGACACTGAAACAGCATCGCTTGTCAATTATTTCCCATCAGATATTCTCATCAGCCGGATACTGAAATGCGAAGTGATGACGGGATTGGACCAGGAAGCCGTACCGGATAGAAATAAAACCGAATGGATGTTCAGCGGTAATTACGGACAGCTCGAGCTGGTGAGATCACATAATTCTGGACTTTAATTCCCGGCGGGTATAGATTATATTGATATATAAGAGTTTACAAAATGATTAACAACCATATTCCAAAGTGGGATGATAGTTTTTCTGTCGGAAATGATAGAATTGACCATCAGCATCAATATTTTCTCAGTCTTATCGAATACCTGGATGAGTCTGTCGATTCCAACACTTCACCGGCTTTTGTTAAACATATGCTTGATGAGATACTCCTGTACGCCAGATTCCATTTCTGCAGCGAGGAAAACATGATGGAGCAATATGAGTATGCCGGATACAATAGACATAAGAAGCTGCATGAACAGCTCCTTCACGAAGTGACCAGAAAAATCATTCATTTCAGTATGAATAAGGCAGAACTGGCTGATATAATAGAATTTCTGCTGAGCTGGTTCTTAACCCATACGATAAATGAAGACAAGATGTTCCACGAATCACTTAAGTAGATTCTCTTTACAGATTCTGTAAACCGTCCAGCTTCTGTTTCAATTCAGTCAGTTTCTCCCAGATCCAGTCGGATATGGTAAATTCTCCCGCCGATTCAGCCCGGGTCAGCATGTCCTCAATTTCATCGGGATCACCTGCTCCGGAGAGGAGGAGCGACACGGCGTAATAATACTGGTTATAGGAATTATCGGGAGAATTGCTGTAAACGATTTCCAGGTGAGGCAGCGCCTCTGATGGAAATCCCTGCTTGAGTTTAATAACGCCGGTTACGTAATGGGAATTGTAGTAAAACCATTCTCCTTGAAATTCTTCATCTGCGGGTTTTGCAAGCAGTTGCAGAGCGGAGTCGAAATCTTCCTGAAGATAATACAGTCTGCTTCTGAGATACTGGTTCTGCGGAAGATCCAATGCCCATTCTTCCATTCTGCCAAAAGCTTCCAGAGCCTTGTCGTAACTTCCCTCTATTTCTTCAAGCCGTGCCAGCTGCTGGATAAAAGGATAATAAAGCGGGAAATCTTTAATTGATTGCATAAGCGCAGCTTTTTCTTCTTTCAACTGTCCCGCTCTTTCGGCAGCAAGCAGAAACATTTCCCGTATCTGAGGATAATCTTTCCAGCCCGCAGGCCCCATTCCGGCGTATTTTTCAAATAGATTCGGGTATTCTCCCAAAGCTTTCTGGGTATCCAGCACCCAGTTAAAAAGCTCTTCCTCTTCTGATAGCGACAGAACCTCATCGAAATTGACGGGTTCGGCGGAAATGATCAGTTCCTTATCAGACCAGAAGCCGTTCCACGGACTGTTCTCATCGGAAAAGATTTCATTCATATAATCCAGAGCTTCGCGGGTTTTCTCCAGTTCCGTTCCCTGTCCGGAACTCCAATAAAAACGGCCCAGCACATAAGATTGGCCGAAATCTTCCCAGCTGGAATACTCGGTTTGAATCAGCTCCTGGAAATGGTGAATCAGGTTCCAGGCTTCATCTTCCTTTATATACCCTAAGGTGTAGGACCATCTGATCAGGTAGATCGCTCTTCCCCAGTCCCAGGCGTGTAGAAGCCTGGAGCCGAAAAGCTCCTTCAATCGCTTGACCGTATACACTCTCTTCAACTGGTTCATTCGCAAACCTTCCCGCATTGCCGCTTCCCAGAGAGGCATTCCCGGATAATTATCAATCGCATTGAGAACCGATCGCAGGCTGGCTGAATGACCTTCTCTTTCCAGTCGCTGCAGATCGGAACGCAAATCCTCACCGGAGAAAATGCCCCAATCCCGGGCCAGAGATGTCTCTTTGAGAGAATTGTATTTCCAGTGGGATATGGGATAGACGGGGAGGGAATCGTAATTGGTCAAATGTATTTTCATCATGATACCGCTCAGGGCCAGCGCCGCGGCATCTTTCTGGAAAGAAGAATTGTCCCATTCCAAGACAGGTGATTCACCCGGCCAGGGTGTCAGTTTCGAAATTCCGACGATATTCCCATCAGCATCATATGCCCGGACAACAATTCCGTAGAGGCATTTCAAGGCAAGATCTTCCGGCCAGACAAACTGGTCGGGACTGTTTATAATCATTTCCTTCAAAGGTTCTGAATAATTAATCAGATTGGAATAGGTTGTTACCGATTCGGGCTCAAAGGGGATGGAAGGGTCGTTGACAATATCATATTCCACAAAAGGCGGGCTGGATTGCTTTCGCTCGGCTTCTTTGTAGAGATAGAAAGATACTTTGTATTCCTCTGCGAAAGGAGCTTCGTTCCATGAAAAGGTCTCATCTTCCAGTTTGAGCGTTACAGGAGACTGGAGGTTAAATCTTAGCACTTTCCCCCATTTGTCGCTGAGCGTCATATATTTCCGGATTCGGTCGCCTTTGGAATCGTTCATGAAAATGGGAATTAAAACCAGCACATCTTCCGGCCATGAAGAATCTTTTTCTATAACGGAAAAATAGCTGTCTCCCGTCGAGATGGTCCGGAGCGTTTCCAGTTTTCCCTCGTCATTCTTATATCCTATAAAAAACTCGTAATCGACTACGCTTTTATTCCATGAGGTGAATTCTATCCTAACTTCGTTTTGAGCCACAGCCTCGCTCCCGGTAGGAATGAATATGGGACTCTGGGCGATCAGTTTTCCAAGGGGGTTAAAGGCCGAAATGCTTATCCCGATTTCATTGAGATTATTTATGTCCCGGGGAATGACAAACTCCGAGATATCTCCTTTCATCTGAAACAGGGGATTGTCAATCTGCAGAGAATCTTTCAGATACTGACTGTACCTTTCTGTTTCTCCATCTTTCCATGAATTGACGAAACCGGTTACGATTTTCCAGGGGGAAAAGCTCTCACTGAACCTGAATCCTTCAATCTGATAGGTAGAGGCATTTTCAACAGAATTCCAGGTTATGACTCTGCCGTCCTGTTTATATTGAATGCTGTCGAGCAGATTAAAGCGAAGAACCTTTCCCCTTTGGCCTATTAGCGGGTATGTGAGAGCCTGACGGATTTCCGGGTCATAAGCCCAGATTCTCAGAAAGGGCCTGTTGGAGGGCATCTCCTCCCAGGGAATTGATATGCGGCCTTTTTCATCGGTTCTGTATTCTTTTGTTATCTCTTCTGCCGAATCATCGCCCGGATCAGGCACCACTTCAACTTTGTAGTTTCCAACAGGTTGGAACTGCCTGTATATTTCGATAATGACTGAATCCGAAGGATCATTTGCGAATAAACCGGATAAAGAGAATATGATTAAAATAGCTATTATTGTTTTTTTCATATGTCCGGCCATAATCAGTATAAATCGAGAAAACCTATAATGGTCAAGATTAGAGTATTCTCATATGTCCCGATGTAGTAATTGATTTTTGCCCTGTTGCCGTCGAAAACATATTCTTCCAGAGGTTTCTGGATGAAAAGTACATATTCTTTATCGTCCTCAGTGGCGATGATCTTTTTGTCATAATAGGAGTTCAGATTGGAGTTGCCCAGATGCATACCGAACATCTGAAGATATTTCCTGTCCAGATCGTTCAAGTCCTCCATTTCGCCCTTGAATCTTATTACAGATCGTCCCGCGATATATTTTACGCTGGTTCCGAAATCGAATTTGTCATCGGGAGTATAATCAGGCTCGGTCATCCGGTAGTTGATGAATGATAATTTATAGAAGGGGAATTTATTATTAAAATTCATATCGGTGGTCGTATCGACTATTTCATCGCCTTGAAACCACTCGGTTTTTATAACATTATCCTGATCGTCTAGATACTCGATTGTTTTTGTAATGGCGTACATGCTGCTGTGCTCTTCGGAAAAATACATCTCATATTTTTCGCGGATGCCTTCGGAATTGAAGAACTCGAGCTGGCGGACGATACCTCTATCGCTTCTGAAGTCCTCCGTCGTCTGAAAAATCAGTTTTCTTGCGGTTCTCTTTTCATCAAGATAAACCGTTTTTGATTCGATCATCGATGAGTTCGGATCGCTTTCAGCCAGTTTTATCAGATAGGTCTCTCCCCCGAACTCATTCATGGCGTCGAGAAGTTCCGTGCTCTGGCTGTAAAGAAAATATTGTGTTAGGAGAATAATGGTCAGCAGGATTGATTTTTTCATGAATTGATTGTACCTGTCCTTTTTAAATATTTCTATAATTCTCAAGATAGCTATCCAGGATATTGATTGTTTGAAGGTCATATCGGATAAAATTGTAAAAATCCTCAGTAGGAATCGAGAAATGATCATCTTCATCCCAGCCAAGGTATGTGAGATACTTCTTTCCAAAAAAATGAGTCTGATAATACTCGATTTCTTCCAGGTAAGAATCAGTTATGTCTTCATAGGCAACTTCTATTGTCTTCTCTAATATGGAAGTCATATCAAGTTTTGTTTATTTGTCACTCAAAACGGAATGAATGGAAAATCTCAAAGAAGTCTTCAGTCTGAAAGATTTCCATATCGTCGAAGAGAATGGTCTGACACATTATCCCCAGACCTTCTTTTACATAAAAGTTCGCCATGATAATCTGACACTCCTCAGTATAATCTGTAGTCTCGCTTGTAATCGTCGCTGTAATGCCATAGTCTCCGTTAAACTCAGCTCTGACATCGCTGTCATTGAAGTATCAGAGCTGTATAGCGTTTCAAATTGTAATCCTTTGAGATATGATTTTTGCTTCTCAAGCTATCATGATGATTTCCGGCTGTCCTTAAAAAAGAACATGCCTTTTACCAATATCATGATACAATCTCCGGGATACATCACACAAGGAAATGAAATGCGCAAACTCTTCTTATTTTCAATTCTGTTATCAATGAGTTTTACATCATTTGCTCAAAAGTTCTCAGAGCCTTTCGACTTTTATATCTACTCCTTCGACGAGGCCGGAGGACTTTTCAATTTATTCCGGTATTTCGATCAGATGGAAAGCGGAGAGGTATGCTTGCAGCCTTTATTCCGATGAGTGACTGGCTGCCGATGCAGTTTACGAACAACGAAACAGGAGAAAAAGATCAGAACAAAATAACACTTATGACCGGCGGCCAAACTACAGCCATGAATATCAGGTTTGAGAAAAAAGATCTTCTCTCCATTCCTGAGATCGGAAGCTTTCATAACCCTGAAAATCTTGTTTACGAGCTTACTGAAGAAAGTGTGATTACAAAAAATAACGCAGATCTAACAGTGCTGAGGATCAATGAAGAGCAGGATAATCCTTTTACTTTTTCTTTAACCCTTTATGATTTTGAAGAGTCGGTAGAATATAAGATCAGCTACTTCTATAATATTTCTCAAATAAACCTGAATTATGATATATGGGAACATCTGAAGGCTATCGTCCTTTATACAAGCTTCCTCTCTTATCTGGAGAAATAATCGATGGATGAAAATGAATCAGTCATCTTGATAACAGGAATAGACACAGGAACAGTGAAAAGTATTCAAAGGAGGTTGGAATCATCAAATATTCCCTCTGTCCATGTATCTTCGGGGAACAAAATACCATATCCCGTCGGTGTTCGAGTCATGTTGAAAGACCTTGAAAGATCAAAGCAGATTCTCAGTTCTTTCGGACTAAAGCCCGATGAGTTTTCCCCGGCGGATAGAAAGATGGCTACGAGACATATCATTATTATGTTATCTATCGGCGGTTTGGCTATTGTATTTCTGGTGCTGGTAATATTGGGAGTCATTGGATAAGTAATAAAAAAAGGACCAAATCAGACGATTTGATCCTCTAAAACGATCGGGCTGAGTGGATTTGAACCACCGACCCCATGTCCCCCAGTGTGAACAAGGATAGTCTTCTGTTGACTTAAATATAAGCATAATAAGAAGTTAAATCAATACAATTTTATACGTTTGCTTGTATTTACTAGCATTTTCGATAAAAAGAACTAACAAATCGACTAACACTTATAAGAACCTAACAAATGATGTGATGTGTAATAATATTCACTGCATATAACAATGTCTCTAAACTGATCTTACAAGGACTTGAATTTTATTAGGCTCATTATGTCATACATATAGTGCTGTATAGAGCCGTATATGGATGGCTTATGTAGTAAGTTTTCCATATAAAGCTACTGGGTTCATATAATAAGGGCGTCGATATTGGCGTCAGCTAATAAGATTTGTAATCAATCCATATTTGAAAAAAGTCAATATAACCTTCAGCGCCAGATTCTCTATCTCTTACAGATAAATACCAAACCTGATTTGGAGAATCACCATTCCAGTCGTGTAGATTATAAGTCGTTCCGACTATATCATCAATTCCTCCTAGATAGTCATCAACATCAAATAACATACAATCATGCCAGTCGTTATCGTAATATGCGGTTATCCAGACATCTAAATCTCCAGGGAAAGTATGGCGTATTTCATAATAGACAGTAACATTTGTAACTTCTGAATTACTGGGAAATGAATTTGACATATCTATGCTACTACTCATTGTTGTGTAATCAAGTATTGGGTAATCGTTTTCACCTGAATTATTATAGTCAGTCACAGTCCCTGTTGAATAAACTGGAACTTCATATTCATATGACTCATTAATAATATCAGTATGTAATGCACAACGGACTAGTAATTTGATATTTTTTGTACCCTTTGAACTCCATGAATGGTAAGCATATCTTGATGTTGACCACTCAGAATATGTACCATCACCCCAATTAAATCGATATTCTAGGGAATGTCCAAGGTTACTACTTATTGTTTTGTCAGCTATGAATGTACCTGTTTCACCAACTTCTAATTCATCAGGTCTTAATGAAATAAAAGGGGTACTAATAATTTCTGGTGGGGATAGAGTATTTCCATCTGCGAAATCCCAACCTCCCCAACCATATGAATTACCAGCCCTTACTTCATATTGGTAATATGTATTCGAGTCTAAATTACTATCTTGAACATGAGATGTGTTTTCAACTATATCAACCACATACTCTCCAGTTGATAAATTCCAACGTCTAATCCCATATCTTGTTGCATTAGTTGTACTATCCCAACTTATTTCAAGTGAAGACTGAGTCGCATTATCAATAACTAAATTTGATAACTCACCGGGAATTGAGCCTGAAAAGCACACTGGTACCCCAATTTCAGTATTTGATTTTGAAAAATAGAAATTAGAAGCAATTCCTAATCTATTAATGTATACATTTGAATAACTAGAATCTGTATAAATAGTTAATTGAAAAGAGCTATCTGAAGTAAAAACTAATTCAGGATATAATGAAGTAGAATCATCATCATAACTAATTGTTCCTCTAAATGTATCAGATGAGTATCTCTCTGCAAGAATCAATTCGGTCGTGAAAAAATTATCGGAAAACCAATATTTGATATCAGGTTCATTGTAAATAGAATCCGTGTATGAATATGAAGTAGTATTAAACTCACCATCTGCTATTTCATTAATATCCATTGCTATAGCAGGTTGATCACCAATTGCAGAACAATACCATGTCCCTGGTAAAAGACTCATATTATATTCATTATCAGATGTTGTCGAAATTTCTGTTTGATTAGAATACCATGTTCTCCATCTTGGCGCATATGCAAATACACGGTAATAATAATACTCATTTTGATTTATATCATCATCAATAAAGAATAAGTCATCCGAATCTGTTTCTCCAATATCCTCATAATTAGAATCGTTCATTTTTCTTTGTATAAAAAACTTTGTTATTGGAAAAAAAGGATGAGTATTTTTATCCCAATTTAGTTGAATAAAGTTGCTATAATTATCGTATGAAGCTGTTAGATTTGTGGCTCCTCCAGGAGCAGGAAATATTGGGTAATATATCATATCATCCCATGTATAGTGCAGATTAAAAAAAGACTTGTTTGCTATTTCAACCTCGTATCCTATTGTTAAATCAGTTGAAAAATCGATATCTAGTCTTTTATCTTGATATGGCGCTGAATACATATCTCCATATGTAATTCCTATACCTCCAATTACAGATATGTATGGGCCTGTAGCAGATAACGCTTTAAGTTTAATTTTTGCTCCAATGCCAATACTTCCATCTACAGCAAAAGTTGTATCAGTAAAATCGAAATTCTGCGTAGCAATAAAGTGGCTATTACTATCAGCTTCAAAATTTCCAACATTACTTTCTTTATTATATGTATATGTTCCTCCAACAAGTATTTCTGCTGATTGATTGATTTCTGCAGTTGCATCCAATTTTAACCCGCCTGATAAATTCGCTTGTGGCATTATTACTAATTTTAAAATAACACCGCCAGCTACTACATCTAATGGGACATACATTGGTAGTAAGTTTAATGTTGCTGCTGCAGAGACGTCTACAGATGAAATTATATTCAAATCAAATTCTTCATTCCCAGATATCCTATATTGCATTCTTGATCTACTTTCATTTGATGATATATCCAATAATAAAGATAAATTATTATATGAAACAAAGCCTTTTATTAGAAAAGCAGCTTTTCCACCAACAGATAATTTAAAATCGTTATTAGGTAATATTCCTTCAAGCACAGATAAATCCAAAAGATCTACACCAGCACTTGGAAAATATCCATCAATAAACTCATATACAGAAGTTGGTATATCTTCATAATTGTATGAGTTTGAATCATTCAAATCATAACATTTACCATCCAAATACAGGAAATTTAACTCAATATTTTGATTTTCAATGGTAAATGATCCTCCAAATTCTCGAAACAAGGAAAATAATTCATTTACAATAAAACCTTTAAATTTTCCAATATATGAACCTGAGACTCTAGCTGAAGATGAACTCGATATGTTTTCAATTTCTGTAATGTCTAGTGCAAAGCCTTCAGGATATTCGGTTGTAGGTGGCATTACAACAATATTCCCAACTTGAATATTTGAAAATTGAGTATTTGGATTTATTAAAGTTAATTCCAAAAAATCATCGTCTTTTGTAATTGTGAAATCCTCTGAAGATATTTCATCAATAACTGTTACATTATTTTGAAGTTCTACTCTCTCTAGAAAAGGAGTCATATCTCCTTTTGAGAAATCGCCTGAACCTGTCACTGGATTCTTACAAGAGACTAGAAGTAAAATGAACAGTACAAGTATGTAAATTAACTTTTTCATATTCTTTCCTTAATCTTTAATATTAAATTTATAAATATCGAAACTGGTAAGATCTACATCTTTATAAGTTGCATCTTCAGAAGCATTAAAAATCATCCAAAAATCATATATTTCTTTATCTAAGATAATCGTTGTTGATTCATTAATGTCCAGATCAGAATCAAGTTCCTCCAATCCCCAATCAGATGCTGTTGCTTTTTTTATTTTGATTGAATTACAGACATCAGAAGATTCATTTTGAATAGTGAGTACGACTTCTTTGTTTTGACATGAAGATAGTAATAGTATGAGTAGGATTGAAAAGAGGAAGACTGCAGTATAAAGACGAAATCTCATACTACGACTCCTAAAAGAATAGTTTTATGTAATTTGTACAAACAATAAATCGGTTGCACTAAATGAAATCAAATATCAATTCTGAAAAAGGGAAATGGCAGGTAAGCATAGGCTGTGGTGTATATAAAACGGGTCATCTCTTAAGATCTTGGGCATTAGGATATTCTTAACATTCATTGTTATACAGTTTGAATAACTTTGCAATAGGAAAAATTCCTATATAAGAATACATATGTAGTAATCATTCTCTGTGCATATAACATCACATTCTGTCTACAACTCATCAGGTTTTTCCTTAACAGAAACGATTTAGAAAAAGATGAGAAAAGGCAAACTCAAAAAGAGAAAATTGTTTAGAAAAATGATAGACCTCATACAAGAGAAAGCCATCGTCAAATTTGAACCATCATGTTAAACTGCTGCATATTTGTCACGGAGATATTCTATGAAAAAACTGTTGGTACTCATTTTGTTCATTCTCGGTTTTTCAATATATGCAAATGATACAGCTGTTGAAGGAGCGGGTGGGGCTTTACATATAACAACGACTGATCCTGGGATAAGTATTGAGAATGAAATCATCACTATCATGCTATATCCCAGATATTACCATATCTCAGTTAGATATGATTTTCTCAATCATGGAGACCGTAAAGTTCTTGAGACCGGGTTTCCTGAATATAAATATGGGACCGGAACGACGACCAAGATCAGAGATTTCTCTATGATTTACGACAATGGAGAGATCATTCCTGCTGAATATATTCCATCAAGTCAAAAAATAAAATATATGACTGTACTTGGTTGGTATAAGAAAAACATCGAGTTCGAAGAAAAAATAATTACGACAGTTCAACTCGAATATGAAGCCGATTATGGAATCTATGGTTTTTTTGAATCTGTAGAATATCTAGTGGGAACAGGTCGTACATGGGCTGATCCAATCAAATCTCTCACAGTTCGAGTCATCAATAATTCTGGTAAATGGATACGTGATCTCGATATTGAAAAAGTGCCTTATGATTATCTGTATATTTCAAACGGCATTTATGAGGTCACTCTAAAGGATTATGAACCTGAATTGGAAGACTTGATCAATCTGACATTATCAAATACCCCCTTATATGAGTTTGGGATAGGAGGGTATTGGGGATATCCCAATGACTACTTCTCACTAAAGGATGAAAAAGTCTCTGACAAAAGCTTAAGATTTCGAGATCGGAATCAGTTACGGATTATGAGGAATGCTATCTTTGCTTTCCGGGGATATACGTTTAAGTCTCAATATTTACAAGATTTTTTCGAGAAATCTGATTGGTATCAGCCAAATCCTGAATTTTCTGAGACAGTCTTTACGGATCAGGAGAAATACAACATCAATTTTATCCGGGATTATGAGTCTGAGTTGAGTAGATGACTAGAACTCTCTATATACTGATTGCAATTCTTATTTTAAATAATCTTCTTTTCTCTAACGATTTGCAGAAAGGGAATAAAATCCTCTCCAATGCATCAACAGAAATCCCAATCTTTCTTTTCGTTCATGAAAGAACGGCATTTCTTCATGAAATGGATGATTTATTTATTCGTCGTGTCTACTACAATACTTTGAAAGAGGATAGTCTAGGCTATTCTCATCTGTTGATTGATGAGAAGGATTATATCCTCATTCCTGGATATTATGATTTCGAAATTTCATCGCTTGAAGAAATTGAATTAAATGCAACATATGAAGATTATGTACAACCCAGCATAAGTCTTTTAGGAATCCAAAATCAGGATAATCCTTATTATGAGTATGGGATCTCTGAAATTCAGGCCAGCTCATACCTTACAGAAACATTGAGAAATGGTGTTGTTGATTACTCTGAAGATCATCTTCTTGACCTATATATTCAAGGTGAAGGTCGAGAACAATTCAGGTTTTGGAATAGAGCATCTATTCCTTGGGTGGAAGGCAAGTCTGATGATGGAAAAGGAGAGAAAATCTCCCTATCTCTAAACAAAAAGCAAGATTATTTAGTCATTTTGAATGGTTATATCGATTTGTATAAGAGACATCTGTTCAAGTACAATAACAGATTAAAGAGAATCAGGTTATCATCTTCCAATTTTAGATCGTTTGAATATGAGTTAAATGATACTGTTGAATTTACAACAATATTTTTTCCAAATCCGACTAATAATGTTGAGATTGAAATATTGGATGTCTATCCTGGTGAAAAGTGGAATGATACATGTATCTCATACCTGGGTGCTGGATTAAGATATGAAGAAGATGCCCCGTTTTTAGTAAGAGAAGTGGAGAGGTTTAGGAGTCTGACCCAATGACTTGTATATATCATCTGTGTAAAGTCCGCTTCAGTTTGGGAATGGAGACTCTTAATATAATGCTGTTTGCAACTGTGAATAATGTGGAGATGATCTTTTGACTAAAGCTAAGTAAAGGGAAGGTCTAATCCTCCTGATCATCGGTCTTGTTATACAACTGTTACTGTTTGCATTCGAGTATAGGAAAATTCAATCTTTTCAGTGGGAGAAGCAGTACGCATCGATTTCATCAATTGAGACTGATACCTATCTGGCAAATACTAAAACAGGGACTGTTGAAAGAAATCGATATAATTTGAGAGTTACCTATTCTTTCAATAGTAAGACTTATACAGCAGAACTTATCACTGGACACCTAAAAGATAGGCATTCAGTCCAAATCCGTTTCAATCCTGATAAACCAGAAATCGTTATTTTGGAACCGAAATGGTTTTATGCTCCAATATGTATAATCATATCTCTCATTTGCATCGTCAGTGGTTTATTTGAACTCTTCAAGAAGTGAGGCTTTATGAAAATGCTACAAAGAAAAGTGTATTTATGTCTTCTGGAACATAATCCATTGTCATTTCATATTTATAATTCTCTTTATCGTATTCTTTCATATCATTAATCATCATCCTCTACATTAAACAACCTGATAACCACAGGGTTATGGTCTGAATAAAGCTGACTGAACTTGTCGTGATATATATAAGGATTACCTATATAAGGTTCAGGTTCATCCCAGAGAGCTTCCATTTCACTGACAAGGTTAATGACCTCAAACCTATATTCAAGATCAATCTCTCCCGAGCTCTCAGTGACATTGTACATGAAATGGTCATAGGGTTTACCAATACCATTCTCATCAAGTTTTGTTGTAGTAGTCATGCAGTCAAGATTCAGTGATACATACCCTTCTGGAGTTACTGATTCAACTTCCTCTCTCGTATAAAGATTCATGTCGCCGACTATGAAGATGTCTTTCTCTTTTTCAGAGTTTAAAACAACCCATTCCTCAATTGTATGCAATTCACCCGCACGCCTCTCTCTTTCCTTTCTGGAATCACCCGGTTGAAGATGAACAGAGATTAGTGAAAAATCAAAACCTTCACTTGTTCGGAATGGGAAGGCATAAGGAACTCTTTCAAAGTTAGGGTGGTTACTACGATCATCTGCAAGGAATCCAGATGGGAGATCATTAGCAATTTCAACTACCTCAGGTTTATAGAAAGCAACCCACCACTCAGTAGATGATGTCTTCTTATGAATTACATCTATAGTTCCAGTATCCTCTTCAGATATAACATAGGAGAATCCATTCTCAGTCATAAGAAAAAAGAAAATCTGAGCATCCTCATCTCCTGTATATTCTTCACCGTCAGGATATACGCCGTAATAGGGAGCGGATACTAGTTCTTGAATAATTACAATGTCATAATCTTTAAGTATTGAGACGAGATCTGCATAACGCTTTGATTTATAATGACCTAGCCATTTTATATTGAAAGAGCATAATGTGATTGTATCCGGACTTTCATTAGAATATAGGAAGAATACATTGGCTAATATGAGTACAAGTAATAGCTTCTTTTTCATAAGTAAGTCCTATCAATCCAGAACGACATCGACTAATTTAGGATACTTCATCTTTGCAATTGATATGGTATCCCAGTATATCGACTCCCCTGACTGAAGTACATTGTCTTGATTGAGACTTTACCATCATCAACGGTTAAAGCCCAGAGCCCTGCTCCATCTTGATCAGTCATGCTCACATAAGCTCCGATAACATATACTTTATCGCTCTCTACGTATCCAAAATAATCCGGTTCCCATGCGTGTTCCGAGAAAGTCTCACCTGTTAATAAACCACCCCGTGAATCCCGGAGACAGCTTTATTTGAGTCCGGCACTTACAGCCAGACTTTCTTCCTGTTCATAATACATCATTTAAAATTTTTTGGGAGATAAATATCCCAGAGGTTCCATAATCCTGCGATTATTAAACCAGTTCACCCAGTCGAGTGTTGCTACTTCCACCTGTTCAATGGACCGCCAGGGACCATCTTTATGAATAACTTCTGCCTTGTAAAGACCATTTATCGTTTCAGCCATGGCATTGTCATAGGAATCGCCTTTACTCCCAACTGATGGATCAATCCCAGCTTCAATAAGCCGTTCAGTATATGAAATAGCCAGATACTGAGATCCACGATCACTGTGATGAATTAGCCTTTCCGTTATCTTTCTTGCCCACAATGCCTGATTGAGGGCATCAAGTGTAAAATCTGTTTTCATAGACATAGACGCTCTCCAGCCGACAATCATCCGCGAAAAGACAACGATAATAAAAGCTACATAGACAAAACCCCTCCAGGTCGATACGTAGGTGAAGTCGGCAACCCACAGCTCGTTTGGTCTGGAAGCAGTAAAATCCCGGTTCACAAGATCATCAGGACGGTTATCTTTAGCTGGAATCGTTGTTCTGACTTTCTTGCCGCGAATAACACCACACAGCCCCATAGAGCGCATCAGACGCTCTACTGTGCATCTTGCGACAGGAGTCTTTTCTTTATTCATGGCCTGCCAGACTTTCTTGGCTCCATAAACACATCTGTTTTCAAACCATACCCGATGGATCTCATTTTCCAGAATATTATCGCATTGTACTCTCGGTGGCTCCCGGTCAGGATCTAATTGACGAGATTTCATTGCGTAGTAGGTAGAGGAGCTATCTGAATATTCTTGCAGAGAGGCTCGACTCCATGATCTTCCCTGTTCTCATCAATGAAACCGATCATTATTTCTTTCGGCGGTCGAGCTCCGCCTGGGTGAAATATGCTGATGCCTTTCGCAGGATTTCATTGGCTTCGCGCAACTCTCGATTTTCCCGTTCAAGTTCTTTGATTCGAACACGGTCATCGCTGGACAAACCATCTTTCAATCCCTGATCGATTTCTGACTGTTTAACCCATTTCCTTAAGGACTCTGGAGTGCAACCTGTATTTGACACGATAGACATTATTGCTGTCCACCGAGATTCATAATCTTTTTCATGGTCAAAGACCATTCTCACTGAACGCTCTTTAACTTCTTGAGCATACCTGATTCGTTTTCCCATAACACAGCCCTCTCATATCATTGTGTCTCCGGAAAACCCGGGGTGGTTCATAGAGACTCCTTATATATGTTTTGAATAGGTGTACCGAAAAGATATCTTCATTATAGAACGTTCAGATATTTTAACAGACTTTTCGGGACTCTTTATTCAATTTCTCATATCTAATTAGTGGAGTCCTGAAAAGTGTACTTTCTTGAACTTGACTATCAAGAATCTAATTAACAGCTGAAATGGAGAAAAAAACTATTCAGTTTCAGAATAAACGGTATAATTATAAAATGAAAAAATCAGATAGGAGTTTCATATGTTCAAATTTCAATCTTCTTTTATTTTCATTTTCAGTTTACTAATCTCAATTTTGTTTTCAGGTTGTTGCACATGCGTTGATAAGTATATTGCCGAACAAGAAAGCATTAATGAGGAGATCTCATCTCAAATCGATAATAACCAGAATAGTATAGAAATCATTTCAATTTCTGCTGGTGGAAACCACACGATGGTTCTTATGAATGATAACTCATTATGGGGATTTGGTATGCAGAAAAACGGAGAATTAGGAGCAACTGGAATAAGTTCGATGAAACCGCAGCCTCTACATTATGATGTCAAAGCTGTCTCTTCTGCTGTACAAAGAACTTTTTTCATAAAACAAGATAATTCATTATGGGGAACAGGAGCAAATGATTATTCTCAAATTGGCGTTCCTGATAAGCTAAATTATTATGAACCAGTAAAGATTATGGATGATGTTGTAAAAGTCTCTGGAGGTACTTTTCATACGCTTATCCTTAAAAATAATGGAGAGTGTTGGGGTGTTGGTTCAAATGTATGGGGTCAGTTAGGCTTAAGTGATAATATTCAAATACTTGACGAACCACAGCTTTTACTGAAAAACGTAATTGATATAGAAGCTGGAGATATGCATTCATTAATCATCAAAAAAGATGGTTCTTTGTGGGGAACAGGTAAAAATGCAAATGGACAACTTGGAATTGGTTCAGGAACCCCAGAAGATATATTTAATTTTTCAAAAATTGCAGAAGGTGTAAATTTAATTGCTGCTGGGTATGGATATTCGCTTTATGTAACTTATGATTCAAAATTGTGGGCAACTGGAAATTGGCAACAATTGATGGGTTCAGAACTTAATCCTTTCTTTACGCCACAAATTATTTTAGAGGATGTTTCCTATATTACTGCCGGATCACATCATTCACTAATTATTAGAACTGACTGTTCTTTATGGGTCTGTGGTGTTAATAAAAATGGAGAATTCGGAGATGGAACTTATATTGACCGTATAGCCCCTGATCAAATTCATATTGAAAATGTTAAGATGGTGTCAGCAACAGGTTCTTTCAGTGCATTTTTAAAAGAAGATGGAACTCTATGGATGTCAGGTTACAATCATAGTGGACAGTTAGGAGATGGCACAAATATCGATAGAAATTATCCAGTTCAGGTAATATTTCAAACATTAGAAGAACAGGAATAAACTCCACTATTAAAGTCTTCTTATGATACACTTGAAAGTTGATGCGGATACTGACATTCTTTTTCCGATAAACTAATCTGAACGAAAAACACTGATGAATAACCTGAGTAATTTTTGCTTAGGTTTTTTATTGTCAAAAAGCATTATTTGCTTAAATATTAATTGAGGAGAGGTCATATGAAAAAAAACATCTTTCTTTTAATCTGCATTTCTATAAGTTCCACTCTTTTTGCATCTGATGAATCTCTGAATGGGAGCTGGGGGGTTATTGTAGGTGATTCTGCCTATGAAGCTTTAAGAGTTGATGTAGATGAAATAATCATCATTGATAAACTCTTTCGATCCGGTGAATATGAAATCGGAAACGGATTTATTCATATTGAAGATTTTGATGGAGAAGAAGTCATGATTCAGTATCATTTCTTGGAAGAGGATAAATTACTCTTCATAATTACTAATTTAGAAAAAATAACCGAATCGATTACCCTCATTTTTCAAAGATTAGAATGACTAAATACTTAACGTATGTTGCGGTTTTATATATACTCCTCCTATGGCAAACAAACCGAAGAGGCATGATATCCAGCTCGCAAAGGAAATACTGAAGCGGTGGTATCTTCAAGCAAAATATAGAGGTAAGACTACTGCGATGGAAGAGACTAAGCGGATTTATGAACTTCTTCAGTACTTTGAGGATGTCACTGACTGGAGGATTCTCTGAGCTTCTCTCTTAACCATTCAATCCGTTTTTCAAGGATGAAGTATTCTGCTCGATCCTTACATGCCCTCTGTTCTTTTTTCCATTTAAGGATATGTTCTTCAATTTGGTTAGTGTTCACATTGATAGTTACAGCATGAATGCAGCTTATACTTCAAAAAGTTAGAAATTATCCTGCAACTCTTTGTAACAGCTAAAGCATAGAGGTCTTTCTTTCGTGGAATTATTCTGTCTGCCACATTTCTGACAGTAGTTTTCTTCATATAATGGATTTTGAAATTGAACCCATACAGAATAGCATTTATCACAGTATGGATAATCAGTTGCTATAGTAATTCTGTCGCGACATCTGATACAGAATCCTTTTAAATGTTCTTCATTAGTATTATATCGATATCTTTTATTGTTCTCTGTTTTGAATCCACGACTCTGTCCCCAGCCTTCTATTCTTTCTTCTTCAGCTAAGTCTCTGATTGCTCTCAATTCATCTAAAGCATCCTCAAAAAGATCCTTATCCTTCTTCCTATCAATAAAGATACCCATTTCTCTGTTATTCTCCTGGGAGAACTCAAAGAAATTCATGGAGGTAATAATCATCGAATTCTCATTGGCATAACACTTAGCGTGTAATTCGTGCAGATAGTAAAGATAAATATTGTTTAGATTTGTGATTTTATCATACTCATCTTCATTTAATTCACTTTTTCCGTAGATGATAAATATTTCAACATTTTTATTATCTGCTTCGAGAAGTCTCTCATAGAATATTTTTGAAATTTTCAGGAAGGGGGAACATATTATTATCCGCTCTTTAGCAGTTCTTATAATTCGTTCAATTCCAGCAGAAGCGCCAGTTGTAGTTAAGTATTCAGCCATTTATGTACTCCGTGAAATGATTGAAAATCATATCCTATTTTCCCTATATAGGCTATTAATATTTCACTCTATAAACACATTGCACAATAAGGCATCTCTCAATGTCTTTTTGTGTTTCCCTAAATATAGAGAATAAGTAGACAATTTTTTCTTGACAAGATCTCAGATATTATCGAGTATAATCAAGAAGGTATCCTGCAGTATGCCTAAGCTCATCCCGGTAAGCAAAGTCTAGAGTGCACTGCTTGATATTATTTTATGTTTCTATACATATTCACTTTTATATCTATACTTATCCGGGAAAGTTCATTAGGAGTGATATATGATATTCGACTTTACTAATTATATTAAAGATCTTACTTTTCAATTAGAAAACCATTATCAAAAAAAACTTAAATTATCTCATAAAGAACTAGTACATTTTTTTCATCAGTATATTATTGATGAGACTGATCCTATATCTTTAAAAGATAAAATTAAAAAAATAAACTATAACAATATCAACAGCGAATTCCCCTATATAATTGGTAAAATCAGTTACTGGAGAGAAAAAGCTATCAGTAAGAATATATTTCATCCTAGAGATGATGTTCAGCCATCGAATAGAAGAAGAAAAAAGCGTATAATTGATTACTTAAATGATGAACTAAGGTATAGCTATAATCTCTCAGGATTTTTATCAGACTATGCCTCAAAAACTCATTATCGTGTTGAAAGTGATATTCTCTACGGAGGTAAGCTTACGATCCCTTCAATTCTGGAATATAATTACTCTAATAATCGAAATACTTGTGTAGGTAAAGAATTTACTTTTCCTGGTCTAAGAGATTTAAGAGTCATTAAAGATCAAGAAGCATTCCCATCTTACTTCATTAAGAATACTAGATTATTGGAAGTAGTTATTGATAAGTATTTCAAGAAGGTCAAGACAGAGCCTGTTGTAGAACTTTTAAGTTATTTAAATAAAAATACAAAATCAAAAATTATTATCAGGCTTTCAAAAGAGAACTTTTCTGAGACTGTTTATTTTGATCTTATCAATAGGTTAAGTTCATCGTTCATCTTTAAAACTACAGATCAAAATAGCTTCATTGATGTATTTTATTGTTTTAATGAGAATGAGATATTAAAGCTTGAAGAGCTAATTAGTCTGAGTAGCTAGTAAAATAAGTAGGGACTCATATTGTCGAGTCCCTACTTATTCAGAAAATTTACATTAATTTACAACTTATTATTTTGATTTATCATACAGTGGTTTATTACAAACTGGGTAAATACATAATTCAGCTATTATTACAACATTAGCAATATTTCAAACTGATACTGATTTAATGCATCACATAAATGGATAGAATCAATTTATCCCGAATATAATGAGTTCTCTACAGTCACAGTGAAAACAAATATATCAAATAAGTGTTTCCAATTAATATAGTTTTCCAGACATCAGTCTCACACCTACATTCGACCACTTGTAGAATTACTTTTCCGTTTTTTTGCCTATCAATTTTATTCTATATTTCTTAGCTAGTTCTGTTTGTCTATGCCTTTTTCTGAACTAGCTTTTAGGACGTTTTCTGCAAGATTTGCTTGATCCCAAGTTTCATCATCACTCTGACTTTCTGAAAGAATAAATTCTTTTTTGTAAAATATCCAATCATCATTAATGCTTTTTTGAAGAGTGTCTCGGCTTCTTCTTCTTACTGCAGCTCGTTTATATTTAGATGGATCTTTTTGTTCCTCGACTAATCCTTCTCTTTTAAATAATGATTTATGAGATTTTTTTTCTTTATCATCATTCTCGGAATCATCTAAATCATCTTCTTCAATAAAATCATCTTTCATTATATCCACCTTTTATGTAAGCGTTGTATGTTTCTGTATTTCGATATTCCTTTAAATTCATCTTTATTTCGATCAACAACATTTTCAATTAAATCAAAGTACTCCGTCTTCCATTCTTTTTCTCTGATATAAGTTTTGTCTATACAGAAGCAAAATCGATCCAAAGCATTTAGATAGTTTTCTTTAGCTGCCTTTAAATCTCCCCTCAATGCTTCTCGTAGATCTGGATTATTATTTAACTCTTCTTTATTAAGTAGAATTTCTCTAGATACAGAATTCAATTGAGTTTTTCGAGTATTGAATTCGTTTTCGAGATTGAGAACCGTTGTGATTGTATTTGTTCTTACCAAATTTCTAATTTCAATTATAGCAAAAACTGGGAGCGACAGACTGGCTAATGGAACTATATAGTAAATAATGAAATCTAATACAGCCATCATCTTTGAGTATATTCATTCCCAGAATTATTTAGGATGTCTTGAGCTGCATCCTGATTGTTCCATGTCTCAGAGTCGGATTGATCCTCTCTTAACTCACCCCAGTCTGTTTGATCCTGCTCTAAATATTCATCACTCATCTCATACCTCTTAAAGTTGTAATACAGATATTATTGCTATATGCTAGGTTGTCTGTCAATTTATAAACAATTTCTTTATTGTCTAATTTTTTTTATACTTATATTTTTAGATACTTAATCGAGTATTTGTTAGATTCTCTGCTTTATATAAAAATCATTATTTAGACTTATTGTAATCCCCCCGAAACTAGTGGTCGTCATAAGTAGAAATTATCTTTATTCTATTTGAAGGAGTTTCTACATGAGGACGTCACGTTATACCGATAGCCAGATTATGGCTATACTCAAAAAAGCTGAAAATGGAGTTCCAGTAGCCGATCTTTGCAGGGAAAATAACATTAGTACAGCCCTTTTTTACAGGTGGCGATCAAAATACGGAGGTATGGATGTGTCTCTATTGTCCAAGATGAAAGAGCTTGAAGCCGAAAATGAACGACTTAAGAAAATGTATGCTGAGGAATACTTTAAAGCTGAAATAGTACAGGACGCTCTCACAAAAAAGTGGTAAAGTCATCATATCAAAAACAGAAGGCACAGCATTATGTTCTACAACGAGAAATTTCAATCAATTTAGCCTGTAAGGCATTTCGAATCAGTGAGACATGCTACAGATTCCAACCCAAAATATCAGAAGAAAAAAAGCTAATAGCAGACTGGTTGATCCGATTGACGACTACTTATAAGCGCTAGGGTTTCGGTTTATGTTTTCTCTATTTGAGAAATGTTGAGAAGTTTCACTGGAACCATAAACGCGTCTACAGGATCTACAGAGATCTTGAATCTTAGGATCAAACCAAGGAAAAGATTGAAGAGAGACAAACCTGATGCTTTAGATGGCCCTTCTAAGCCGGATCTGGTATGGTCTATGGATTTTTTGACAGATTCTCTAGCGGATGGGAGGAAGTATCGAACATTCAATGTTATTGATGATTACAATCGGGAAGGATTGGCCATTGATGTTGATCTGTCCTTACCGGCTCCAAGAATCATCAGATCTCTTGGTCAACTGCTTGAATGAAGAGAGAAGCCTATTGCTATTTGATGTGATAATGGACCAGAATACATCAGTGCGGAGCTTCAACATTAGGCAGAAAAGAAAGGGATAGAACTATTATTCATCTAACCAGGAAAGCCAACACAGAATGCTTATATTGAAAGATTCAATAGAACTGTTCGTCATGAATGGTTGGATCTAGTAAATTTATAATCGATTGATCAGACACAAAAACTTGCTACAGATTGGTTATGGTCATATAAAACGAACGTCCTAATTCAGCAATCGGAGGCATTCCTCCAAGGATGAAAACACCGGTTGCTTAAACTAATCTACTTATGAAGCCCATCAAAAATGGGGGGATTACACACTGAGTAAAAAGCCTAGTACTGCAATTCCCTTGAAAGGAAGTAATATATTTATCATAGACATTCCTTGTCGTCGTTTGATTCGATTCTATCAAGACTCATTCTATAGGTCAACGAATTGTATCAATCTATTATTTATCTCAGAAAAGGTGCTATTGTATTTCTTAAAACCGCCATTATTGTATAACATAATGGCGGTTATGTATTATATGGATGACTAATAAAATTCTGCTCCAAAGCCCATCGGGTCAATATATTCATTGATTTCTGCTGTCACATAGGCAAGAAAAAAGTCATCATGATTCCATCCAGCTTCATCTTCATTCTCTCCAAAGACTATTTCACAGTATTGAATTAAGAACTCCTGCATCCCGTTTATTGTTTCCTCTATCAAATCATTTGAAAATTGGATGAAGAAGCAGGCTAAATCACCTTGTTCATATTCACTTTCAACTAAGACTTCTGGACAATGGTCTTTGACTGTTTGATAGGTAGAACCACTGTTATGTTTGAGAAAATTCCAAATTGCATACATTTTTTCGTAATGCCGGTACGATTTGAGTTCTTTGATTGATAATTCGGATGCGTTATTGGGCCCCTTGAAGGCAAGTAGAACTCCTCGATTGTATTTGTCATCTTCCCACCCATTTTCTGTAAGCAGCTTGATGATAGTTGCATCAATTTGCGCTGCTAATTGGTGGTAGTATTGAGCATAGAGGCTGAAGTAGAGATTATTGCGTTTATATTCTGCGTATTGGTGTGACAATGCTGATTTAATTCGAGCATTGACTTCTGCCTCATCAAAATCGACATATCCCATTTGAAGATTATCATCATCAATCGGGGTGAAGTCATGTCCTTTGATTTCCGAAAGGAATTGGTCGATGAATATCTTCTGAGTGTTGAGCCACTCATTCTTTATACGTTGAAGTTCTTTCTTTATCACATTGATATTGTAATCGAGAGCCCTTGATTTCGCTGGTTTATAGAGCAGACTATTCTTATTTGATTTGAGGGTCTTTCTCTTATCGTGAATATGAAAGTAATCGCAAAATCTTTCCATATTTACAGAGACAGTTTGGTTTTCTGTATTCAGGTTCTTGATGATAACACCGTAAAAACGGCTATCATCCTGGTGATATTGTTCACACCATTCAACTGAGTACTTCTTTGGTTTTGGGTTATTCATGTTTTCCTCCATAATTTAGGCGACTAAACGCCACAGATAAATCAATCTTTCGTTATGGAGCACCAACATCCATCAAAATCGATTGATGAAATCATAACTATAAGAGTCATGTGGATGATTCAAAATAGCATTAAAGTCGGAAGTTTTCAATAGGGACATATTTCAACTACTCTACCTTGAAGATTTTTCAAATTAATTCTGAATCTAACTATTGTCAGAAAATCTTTCTGGTTCTTGATAGAATCAACGACTTTTTTACTTTCCAAAATTTCTTTGATAATACTTTCAATATGTGCAGCATCTTCTAATCGACTCCCAATAAGTCCAGATTTTATAAGCTCAATAAAGGCTGTGTTAGTCAAATAACTCTGGACATTATCATAGGTGAAAACTCTACCTCCTTTAGGTCCTAAGGTATTCTTTGATTTAAGTAGATGCTTCCAATATGATTTAGGTAGATACATTCCGACGGATAGTGATCCATTTATCCTATTCTGTTTACTCTTACAGAGCTTAAAATAGAATATGTCATCATTGTATTTATAGTCTTCATCTTTTCTAAGTAATTGAGAAGATTCGAATGAATCCATTAAATCAAGCTCTTTTTGATGATTTGAGTCAGCATCTGGACGATATACCCATTTGGCATTTTCAGCGATTAATCTTTTATACTGAACCATGACAAAGCTTTTGCTGAATTCATCATAATATAGAAGGTCCACACCTATATTTTCTTCGATAGGGGTTCGATTCGCATACACTATATGTACTTGCCTTGAACCATTTGAAAAAGTAGCCTGACCTGAAATATCTTTCTTTGTTAAATTCCAATTATCGAAAATGTTGGAATCATTCATAATTTGTAAATCTTCTCTTACATCGATTGAATTGATGCCACTCAAGAATCCCTGAGTACTCTCGTGTCCTTGTTCAAAGAAACCTTTGTATGAATCAAACAAGCCAGACGCTTTCAGAGCAAGAGAGATGGCTTCTATCTCTGATTTCTGATTAAAGACTATTCTATCTACCGAGTCAGCGACATTCTCCTGATCATATGAGTCCATCAATTTCTGGTATTGATTTTTTACACTTTCATTTTCATTATATATGTATGAGAAAAGAGCTTCACCAAATTTACTTGGTAGAAGAAATTTTGATTTATCAAAGAACTTTTCTGTCGATTGATGGAATGATTTTTCAAGTTTTTCAAGAAGAGTTGATTTTGTAATAGGTTCCAATAATTCGAGAGCTTTTATTATTTTGAATCTTCTTTTTTTTGATGCAGTTTTATTCCCTCGAATACTAATTCCGATATAATTGATTTCATCAGGTTCAGTAGAAATGAAAGTCATGATTTGTTGACTTACTTTTATTTCCAGTTCGTCAAGAATGTCAGTGTGATATAGCCTTTCATGGATATTATTTCTGAATAAATCAGAGTGGTTTAGATCGCTATAATTTAAGGACATTAGCGTCCACCTATCTGATTTTCTCATAGTAACCTCCGGTCTTAAATCTCCTAAAAGGTAAAATTTTCCACATTACCGCCACCCATCCAGAAGACTATACAATTCATGTACCAGAGCAGAACGTCTATCTCCCCTGGGGGTGTCTTCCAGTTCCTTCTCAATTTCAATATGCCGATTCAACACCTTCTGAAATCTTTCCGAATGAAACCTCTCCCGAATCCAGGACAAATCATCATCTGTAATGGCTTCCAGAATCCTCTCCGGCGTATATTCTAGGAAGTCAGCTCCATTCCAATTGGAGGAATGAGGTATTTCTTCTGGCATCTCCTCTCCCAGAAGGTGAGGGAGGAGATAGATGTTGGAGAGCATAGTCCTGGCGAGGATGTAATTACCATCCTTCCCCATTCGGTGGAGAATCAGCGCCCAACACAGGAGTGCAAATGGCTCACCGCTGTCGTCTGGAAAATCTTTCTGGAACCAACGAATATACTCAGAAGATCGGCGGTTGTCACCCAAGAGGAAGTAGAGATAGAAGAGGTAGTACCTGGCACCGCCTCCATCATCGATGAAACCGTACTCCCGTTTAAAGGCTGAGAGCTGGGAGCGGATTTTGGTGATACGGTTGGATATACCCTTTGGTGTTTTGGGGATGGTCATATATTTAGCCTTTGTTTGCTATCTCTAAATAAAAGATTTTCTGCTCATCCGCATGAATAGTATTTTCTCCTGTATTTATTTTTTTTGAAAATAGGGCTTCGGTTGAGTATCTTTTGTAAAATGCATTGTAAAAATTTAATAAAACGAATTTTGTGAATGAGTAAGGACAAATAGGTCTTGAAACAGGAATACGGCAGTTTTCTGTATGTCCGAGATGTAAATGAGATTTTGGTTCGAGAACGAGTTTATGCCTCTCATCATCTTGATCGTAATCAAATCGTAAAGGCGTTTTCAATAGGTATGTATCAACGACTTCAAGATATAACTCATCGATTTCATACTCTATAAAAGCGGAATCATAATCCTCGAGTAATGGGCTTGGATAGAATGCCAATCGATGCTCAATAATCTTTCGTCTGTCGGTTTTGTAATAGTATTGAAGCAATCCTCCATCGATTAGTTTAATTGTGTAATTTTTCGATTCTTCTATTTCAGAATAAATAGTCAAATAATCTATATTTGAACCAAAGCCAATACCTGGTGTATAGTTAGCCCAAGAAATCAGACTTTCTTTTAGAATAGGTTGATTTTGATCTGTTGCAAGACCTTTCTCAATCAAAAACAAGAGAATTTCTTTTATAGCTTTCAAAATTTCAGTTTGCTTATTTTTTTTCAACTTAAATGATCCAAAAGAGATTTTCTTATATTCTCTGGTATATCTTCTTTTTTTATGGTTCCTTCTTTCAAAGAAGAAAGTATCAAATTTAATGATTCTTTTGATGTTTCAACAGATTTTTGTTCCTGAGGAGTCATATCTCTGTAAACAGTTTCCATTAAAGCTAATTCTTCTTTGGTCGGGTACTTGAAATCTAATGTGAAATCTTTTTCTCGAATTTTTTCATATTCTTCAATTAACCCCTCCATTTCTTCACCATATCCACAGATACGAACCCATCCTTTGCTTCTTGTAATTGCAGTAAATAGGATATTCCTCTTCTTTTGTAAATTATAACCAGAGTAACAAAATTGAGAGTCAACTATGTATATGAAAGCAGCTTCGTTCCCTTTTGCTCGGAATATACTTGTAAATGTTATTGAGTCATTTTGAAAAAAAGCATCTGGTGATGTATTCACACCTGCGATATGAGATTTAATGCCTTTTTCTAAAAGCATTTTTCGAAGTGGTCCCATTTTTTCTTGCACTTTTCTGGCATCTGAATAAATAACAATTATATCATTACAAGATAGTTCTTCATTCTTAAGATTGTTTTCAATATCGTTTGCCACCCACTTAACCTGCTCATCAAATCCAGAAAAAAGTTCACATTTAATAATTTCAGAATCTTTATCTATCTTTTCTAAAAATAAGGGTGATGAATCTGAAGTTCTTTCGAGTCTAACGTCTTTTCCTAATTCTAATTCTCCACGGGTTACTTCATACCCCACATCAGACCATAATGTTTCATTGCTAAACATTTGAACTGGTCCTTCATTCCTATAGATTCCAAAACCAAGGGCATGTGCTGTAACTAATGTTGGTCGTGAATTCCGGTAGCATTTATATAGGATTATGTCTTCTTTCGGTTTACCAGCATTATTGCGCAATTCTGTTCCTTTCCCAAAGATTTCTTCGATATCGAGATTTTGAGGAGTCCCTAATTGCTGAAGCTCATCATATGCCCAAACAAGACGCTTATTATCTTTTACAAAGTTATGGCAAAGTTTGATGAAGGACTCTGGAACATCTTGAGCCTCATCGATTAATATAATATCAAACTGTGGATTTGGTTCTACTGTCGCTTCAAGAGCTGTTGAACAGGCAAAATCAAAAGGGTCATCAAATCCACATTTGGATTTTGCGGATCTGAAATCATAGTATTCAAGACCATGCGATTTACAATAATCATAGTAAATTCCAGGAGAATTACTACTTCCCCAAGTTTGAAGGATTTTAAGATTTTCTGTTGGTTCCTGTGAGATTTGTTCGATAGTGAATTTGGTTATTAGTGATTCAAACTGTTGTTTAAGTGCTCTTGTATGGTAGGTTACTCCAATTTTCCATTCTGGGTAGATTGAATGTAAATATGCAACTTTCATTGCCAATACTATAGTTTTTCCAGAGCCAGCTAATCCTCGAATTCTCTGAAGGCCTTCACTTGTTTCCAATACTGCTTTTGCTTGTTCTCTATCAAGAGTAGCTATTGCAGCATTTACTTTTGCAATTTTAGCCCCTCGCGAATTATCTTCTGTAAATGTTTTAATTTCTGCTTTCTTAATTTTTGTGGCAACTTGTATTACAGATACTAAAGATTCAAATATTTCAGGATGTTTCCATCTTTCTTTTTTTTCAAGATATGGCTTAACATCACCCTTATCATATAGGCATGAATCGTTAGAGCCGCTACAACCTGGTGCAAATGAAATTACATCAATATCAACAAGCAAATTTCTTCTGTTTGTGAGTGATTTATTCTTTAATAAATTGGCTTGTAAAACATTAAATAGCTCGTCTTGAATTTCAATTCTGTCTGAAAAATCCGTCCCTTCAACAAGGTCGAAAATTATAACTCCAAATTCTTCAGAGATAAAAAGGGCATCTATCGCTGTTCCAAGACCTATAAGAGGATATCCCAGAAAAAGCATTCCATTGTAATCCATATCTTGAAATGCATTATCTAATAGCGAAGATGAACCTTGTTTCTTTATTACACCTCGAATAATTTCTACCATCTTGTTATCCTTTTCATAGTACTTCTATTATGCGCCTACTAACTCTTCAGCTATCATTTCTGCCTGTTTTAAAACGGTATCCGTAGCCAGTTTTTGCATATCTGGTGGATAACCATAACGGCGAAGAATACGCTTTACAATGACCTTCAATTTTGCCTTCACACTCTCTTTAATAGTCCAGTCGATAGAGGCATTCTCCCTAACCTTATTAAACAGTTCAACAGCCAGCTCCCTAAGCTTGTCTTTCTCCATAACCTCTTTGGCACTGTCATTATTTGAGATGGCTGTATAGAAGGCATATTCATATTGTGTAAGTCCCATTTCTTCCGGTTCTTTATCCATCTCATGGATTTCTTTAGAGAGGTTGATGAGCTCTTCAATTACCTCAGCAGCAGTAAGAATCTTGTTGTGATATTTCTTGATGCTATTCTCAAGCATCTCCATGAGGCTTTTACTCTGGATGAGATTTGTCTTCATACGTGTTTTAATTTCATCATTCAGAAGCTTCTTCAAAACCTCAAGAGCTAAGTTTTTATGCTCCATATTCTGTACTTCAAGGAGGAATTCTTCTGATAAAATGGAAATGTCTGGCTTTTTAATTCCGGCAGCATCGAAGACATCAATAACCTGGTCTGTAACCAAAGCCTGGTCAACAACCTGTCTGATTGCAGTTTCAATCTCTTCATCTGTTGAACCAGAACCTGTTCCATCAAACTTAACAAGACGAGCTTTTACAGCCTGGAAGAAGGCAACTTCATCTTTAACATCCATAGCCTGTTCATGGGGAACAGCTATTGAAAAGGCTTTAGAGAGGGAGGTAACTTCATCTATATATCTCTTCTTACCATCATCGAGCCCGAGGATGTGTTCTTCTGCTTCCAGGATTAGAGATAGCTTTCTACCAGTATCAGCATCGAAGTAATCTTCATAGGGGAAGCCGTGGAACATCTGGGATACGACTTCTAACTTCTCAAGTAGAAGATTGACTGCTTGTTCCTGGGCAACTGCCGGATCACCTTTTCCTCCTGAATCAGAGTAGAAGGAGAGTGCTTTCTTTAAGTCAGCAGCAATACCGAGGTAATCGACAATCAAACCACCAGTCTTATCCTTATATACCCGGTTTACCCTGGCAATGGCTTGCATCAGGTTGTGACCTTTCATTGGTTTATCAATATAGAGAGTATGCATCGAGGGAGCATCAAATCCAGTCAGCCACATATCTCGAACGATAACCAGTTGTAATTCATCATCAGGGTCTTTCATCCGGTCTGCAAGGTCTCTTCGTTGCTGCTTGGTTGTATGGTGTTTGGATATCTCAGGACCATCAGAAGAGGCAGAGGTCATAACAACCTTTACAACACCTTTGTTCAAATCATCGCTGTGCCATTCCGGTTTGAGGGCAATAATCTCTTTATACAGTTCAGCTGCAATCCGTCGGGACATGGTAACAATCATTCCCTTACCATCTATCACATCATTTCTTTGTCCGAAGTGACGGACGATATCTTCTGCTACATGTCTTATTCTGTCTTTACTTCCGATGAGGGCTTCCAACTGCGTCCACTTTGCTTTTGCCTTCTGGGTTTCAGATAACTCATCAGTTCCAATCTCATCATCTAAATCCTCAACCAGCTTCTTGCCTGTAGCACTGAGGGCTATCTTTGCCAGACGGCTTTCATAATAAATACGGACTGTCGCACCATCTTCTACAGCTTGGGCAATATCATAGACATCGACGTAATTACCGAAGACTGCCGGAGTATTCACATCAGTACTTTCAATAGGTGTTCCGGTAAAACCGAGATAAGTTGCATTGGGGAGGGCATCCCTCATGTATTTGGCAAAGCCATAAACAATCTTCTTTCCGATAATGTTTCCTTCATCATCTTTGTCGTCGATAGTTTTAGCCTTGAACCCATATTGAGTTCGGTGTGCTTCATCGGCAACAACGATGATATTATTTCTCTCAGAAAGAGTTTCATAGACATTGCCTTCTTCAGGTTGAAACTTCTGAATAGTGGTGAAGATTACTCCACCAGAAGCTACCTTTAAAAGGTCTTTCAACCTATCCCTGTTTTCAGCCTGGATGGGTTCCTGTCTGAGAAGCTGCTTTGACGCTGCAAAGGTATCAAAAAGCTGGTCATCCAGGTCATTACGGTCTGTAATAACCAATACTGTTGGATTATCGAGAGCCAGTACAATCTTTCCGGTGTAGAAGACCATGGATAGAGATTTTCCTGACCCTTGCGTATGCCAGACCACTCCACCTTTTTTATCTCCTATAGGTTGGTCATTGAGAGATTTTAATGATGAAAAATTTCCTAATTTCTCTGTATACCCAGAAGCTCTGAGGGTTGATTCAACAGCTCTGTTTACTGCGTAGTACTGGTGATAGGCGGCAAGCTTCTTGATGGTTTGCTTTTGATTGACCCCAGTCTCCTTATCAACCTTTGTATTCTCTTCAAAGACTATGAAATGCCGGATAAGATCGAGGAGTGTTTTCTTATTCAACATTCCCTTAATCAAGGTTTCCATCTGGCTGATGGTAGAGGATGCTTCAACCACACCATCAGATGTCTTCCAAGCCATGAAACGACTCATGCCAGAAGAAATTGTTCCGGCCTTAGCTTCCAGGCCATCTGAAATGATAAGAAATCCATTGTAAGTAAAGAGTGTCGGGATGGCATCTTTGTAGGTCTGGAGTTGCTTGAAGGCTGAATGGATTGTTGCATTTGCATCAGCAGCATTTTTCAGTTCTATGACGACCAAAGGTAGTCCATTTATAAATATAATTACATCAGGTCTCTTGTTTAGATGGTCTTCTATGATGGTGAATTGATTGATGGCAACAAACTCGTTGTTATCAGGCTTGTCAAAATCAATAAGCCAGACTTTATCACCCTTAGCATCGCCTTCATGCTGATATTCTACAGTGATTCCTTCGGTGAGTAATTTATGAAAAGTTTCGTTATTAGAAATCAATTCCGGTGAATTAATACGCTGTATTTGCTTTATTGAATCTTCTTGGGCATCATAGGGGATGGTAGGATTTATCTTCTGGATGGCCGAACGAAGTCTGCTGACGAGAATAACTTCTTCAAAGGTCTCTCTTTCTGGAATGTCAGAGTCGGGTGCTATTTCTGGCCCATAGATGTATTCAAATCCTTGTGTTTCAAGGAGTTCTATTGCATATCCTTCTATAGCTGATTCAGTTATTTTACTACTCATATGCTACCTCAGTATTTGGAACAAACCGAAGTTTGAGTATTCGTTCAAAACCATCAAATAACCAATCCATTTTTCTTCTCAGTTTATTGAAGTCTATCCAGTACTCACCATCTTTAAACCCTTCTCCATATCTGAAGGTAAATGATCCTGAATCATGTTCATGGAAATCTATTATGATTTGTTTTGCTTTATCCGGTATAGAGACATCATGTTCCATTGAATTCTGTACTACATGATTTAAGAGTTTCTTCAAGTTATGATTGTATTCTTTAGGTCTGAAATCATTATCCCATTTTGAAAGAATGACCTTAAGATAGAGTTCTAATGTGTGTCTATAGAGAAAGAGTAGAGGATTGATCACTTCATATGGTTCCATTTTGTCTTGAAAATTGGAGAGGAGTATTTCAATGGAGGATCGATAATAGAATACCATATCAGCATTGTCGACAGTTGAAGCCATTCCTCCCCACAAAGCTCCATGATTCCAAGTCTCATCTAAATCATTAGGAACATCTTTAAAAATCATATCTCGACCTTCACTTCTCCAGACATCAGTTTGGGTAGAAGGGTATCTCTTAGCGCAGTTAATTTTGTTACTTGTTGAAAATTGTAATGTAGACGTTCAGTGATAGAACTGAAGTTATCATTGATTACTGAGATAATTTCAATCGATGGCAATACTACAGAGAACTCTTTTAGATGGTTATTATTAACTCGTTGACGTCCACTTGAACCTTCCATACATCCTTCAGCATAATCTCTAAAGGTTTGGTTTTTAGACAATGCATATGTGACAAATGGATGGAATCTTTCTTTTGCCCTCATTACAATAAATTCTGTTGATCCCCAGCCTACGGAATCTTCATTGAGAAAAGTTACATAACATGTTTTCCCATTTTCAAGACATGGTGTGATTCGAGCTAATAACGTATCAAAGTTTCTGAATTTAGTTCCTGAATTAAACTCCCTTTCATACCAATTTGTTGGGTGAAAAGATGAGGTCTGAACTCTTGCCATCTCTAAATAATCTGCCATTGATCCTTTAGGAAGACTTTCACGAGGATTAAAGTCGATTATTTCTGTAACTTGAACTTCTTTTCCGTCTTCATTTTCCACAAACCACTGCCGAAATAGCGACTCAGCCATCGCTTCCAATGTCTTATTCTGGCGGTGGAGGAGGTCAATTTTATCATCGAGGGATGAGAGAACTGAGGCTATGGCTTTTTGTTCTGGGAGGGGTGGGATTGAAACAATATGTTCCTTGAGAATATCCGTTTTGAGATTAGTAAAAATTGACCCATTTCCTTGAATAAGAAGAGCCTCTCGTTCTTTTATCAAGAGATAATAAAGAAATAGTTCATCAACACCATCTAAATCTCGAATGAGGAGCCATCCATCATGTATACAAGCACGAATTTTCATGAATCGTGGCAATCCTGGCGTCGCACTATTAGATAAAATCAAATCTCCAGGAAAAACAACTCTACTTTTAGATTCACCTTCAACTTTTATGCATTCCTTTGTTTTTGTTATAAAGCGAGAAGCATTCTCTGTTGCATCAGCAATTTTTACCCATGGTGTTCCTTCTTGAGATAAATAATCATGTATAGGTCTCGGAGAACCTCCTCGAGTTATAGTACAGAACTCTGAAATTTTACATTCCTGCCACTCACTCATACCAGCTTCACCTTATTCAGATTCTCAAGTATGAGAGTATTCAACCGTTCTTCTTCTTTAAGCTGTTTTTCAAACTCAGCTTTCAAAGAAGTAAACCTTTCATTGAAATCGAAATCATCCTCTTCTTCAGGAAGACCAACATACCGACCAGGTGTTAAGACATAATCCAGTTCCCGGACTCTATCCACTGATGCTGAATTGCAGAATCCCTTAACATCTTCATATCCACCAACAACAGACCGCCAATTGTGATAAGTCTCAGCGACCTTCTGAATATCTTCCTCTGACAATTCCAGAGTCCGTCGATTTATCAGATGACCTTCATTCCTTGCATCAATGAAGAGGATTTCATCCTTTCTATCCCTAAATCCACCATTCGTCTTATCCCGGCTTAAAAACCAGAGACAAGCAGGGATTTGAGTATTAAGAAACAACTTGGCAGGGAGATTGACAATACAATCCACAAGTCCGGCTTCAATCAACTCTTTACGGATATCACCTTCACCAGAAGTCTTAGATGTGAGAGAACCTTTTGCCAATACAAATCCGGCAGTGCCTTTGGGAGATAAGTGATAGAGGAAGTGTTGAATCCAGGCATAGTTGGCATTCCCAGAAGGAGGTGTACCATATTTCCAACGTCCATCCTGACGAAGTAGATCACCAGACCAGTCACTATCATTAAATGGGGGATTGGCAATAACAAAATCTGCCTTCAAATCTTTATGGCTATCATTCAAGAAGGAACCTTCATTGTTCCATTTTACCTGTGAGCTATCAATTCCTCTGATAGCCAGATTCATCTTTGCCAATCTCCAAGTAGTTTGATTACTCTCCTGACCATAGATGGAGATGTCGTTGACTTTACCTTGGTGCCCTTCAACAAACTTTTCTGACTGAACAAACATACCACCGGAACCACAACAGGGGTCAAACACTCTTCCTTTATATGGTTGAAGCATTTCAACAAGCATTTCTACTACAGAACGGGGAGTATAGAATTGTCCTCCCTTCTTACCCTCTGCAAGGGCAAACTCCCCAAGGAAGTACTCAAATACATGTCCCAGGAGGTCAGCACTTCTGGCTTTAGCATCACCAAGAGCTATATTCCCAATGAGGTCAATCAAACCTCCAAGATTGGTTGGGTCCAGATTACCACGGGCAAATACTTTGGGAAGAACGTTCTTAAGGGATGGATTGTCTTTTTCTATGGCATCCATGGCATCATCAACAATTTTACCGATAGTAGGAAGCTTGGCACTATCCTGTAGGTAAGTCCATCTGGCAATTTCCGGGACAAAGAAGACATTTTCTGCCTTATATTCATCTTTATCCTCTGGGTCTGCTCCGGCAAAGTCTCCTTCACCGGCTAAAAGCTGGGAATGAAGCTCCTCAAATGCATCTGATATGTATTTCAGGAAGATGAGTCCGAGGACTATATGCTTATATTCTGCTGCATCGATATTCTTTCTAAGCTTATCTGCGGCTTTCCACAGTTGTTTTTCAATAGGTTCTTCAGTTTTTGATTTTGCCATTCAAGGTCTCCAGTTCATTTAAGAAAGGTATATTAACTCAACATGAGTATAGCAGAGAACTGGATTTATTTCATTCAGTTTTAAAGGAAATGACGGGATACGAGATTTGAATGTGGTAAGATTTCACTATTGAAAGCTAAAGCCAGTTCCACCGGAAGTGATGAATAAGAATATTTTTATTAAATTCCGGTAATAAAAAGCAATTTTAATTAATATTTTGCAATCTTGGCATCTATATATGATTTAAGATTATTATCTTCATCAACAATAAAGTCACCGGTATCCCAGTTTAAATTTGCTAAGGCAGTATAAATCTCTGTTTTTTCAATTTTTGATGAAATGAGATTACTTCTAAATCTTGCATATTCAAATGTTTTATTTATCATTGCAAGTAATTCCAATAATCCGTAGATTACAGATAGGATATAGTGAGGGATCTCAATGATTGAATCATCGGCTTTTGTTAACTCTGAAATTCTTGAATGATTTATCTGTAATTTTATTAGAATTGATATCAGATGATTAGAAATGACTTCATCATCCTCATATTCAATACATTTATTAAAAATATGCTCGTGATCTATAGGGAAATCAGGTAGTTTTGATTCAGTCCCTAACCTTCGATGTGGTCTATCACTACTAAGCGAGATAGCATACCAAACTTCGGATAATATTGGAGCACAGTCTCTGCAATATGCATAAATATAGCTTAATGATTTTGGCAATAAAGACCGTGCTGAGCGAAGTGCTTTCTTTTTTTTCTCATCTTCATGTTTTCTTGTTATTAAGAAGATAAAATAACTTGTGATTGAAGCAAAAGCTCCAACGATGATTCCTTGCCATCTATCCCATACATCTTGAACATACAGCCAACTAAATCCTCCGATAAACCATGGAGCGATATACATACTGATTATGTGTATAGTTATTAGAGTGAAAAGAATGATCTTCGTAGTTTTACGCTCGAGAATATTCATAAAGCAATATTATACATGAGTCTTTATAAAAGATCATTCAAGAAATTGGATGATTATCTCTTATGCGATGCTGAATCCTAACTGTTTGTCATCTCCAAGAATGCTCAGGCACATCATAATTGGGATACTCTCCTTTGAAGGGGTTGGACTTCTCAAGATAAGCATCAACCCATTCCACCCATTTGGCGAAATCACCCTCCGGTTCTCCTTTGTGTATTGAATAGTGAGATTTTATTGCATTTACGTACTCGGATAGCTCTTTATGATATCGCCACTTCTTATATCCATCTTCGAGTTGGGATATACGTTGTTTCTCAATCCTGGCTAAACGGTCTTTTTCAGCTTGCTCTTTCTGTCTTCTCTGCCATTCTTCTTCTCGTTTTTTATGATATGCAACATATTCCTTTTTCCAGGCGGCAGCACGGATGATTTGATGAATGACTGATTCCAACCTGTCTTCGATTTTACTCTTGCCATCTGTCCAGGATTTCCGCTCATCCATTGAGAAGGAACCTGTATAAATTTCAATCTTCAAAACTCGGGTGGTGATGTATTCATAATCCTTGTAATAGTATTTCTTGGGGTCTTTCATAGTAATTGGCTGTTTTTTAGAGGATTCTGAAATTTTCATGGTAATGTCCTCATCCATTATATGAAATGAAGAACCATACTTCGATTGAACAATACCAAATCCCAACTCCTCCATTGTAGAGCAGAGGGATTGCAAGATGATTGTTGCTCGGTCCAGGCTGTCCGCACCGATACTCACTGCAAATACATCCTCACCTGAGACTGAAATACGGTTGTAATCGTCACTCCATCCCTTTTTTATCTTTCTCTTAAACACTTTCCGGGTATTATGGACATATGCATGTAGATTTTCAAGGTCATCACAGACGGAAACAGTGTCCAACTTTTGAAATAGTGTTTCAGCTTCTGCGAAAGCTTCTGGAACTAATCTTGGTTCAGGTTCTTTATCATTTGGTGTTGGGGTGCTGCGAATAAGTAACTTCGGAGCATTTTCATAAGGATACATTTTAGGTTTAGTAGGAGCTTTACCAGCAGCTTTCTTTGCCCAATAACCGACTGGTGGTTTAGGAACTTTCAACTTTTTACAGGTCTTTGACAAAGCTACATCCGAAACTCCATATATCTTGCAGAACTCAATCATAGGAGATTCCCACACCTCTTTATACAGTTTTTCCCGGTCGTAATACTCAGCCATGACTTTTTACCCTATGGTCTTCAAGCCATTCTTCCAGTTCTGAGACTTTGAAAAGAGTTCGGTTACCTACTTTGAAGTGGGGGATGGTTGCTTCTGAGGTGTATTTATAGAGAGTCTGCTTGGAGAGGTTGAGGAAAGCAGCAGCCTCCTTCATATCCATATTCGTCTTTTGAGGTCTCTCTGGTTTACTTGCTCTGGCGGTGGACGGAGTATTCTGAAGGATGGGACCGAGTTTACTTTCAACGACACCAATTTCAAATCCTTTGGCAATCATGAGAACTGTATTGTAGAAATGGTCTGCATCACCGGTAGCACAGGTTATGGTCATTTCCATCTTGTATTCATTCATATATAGCTCCTGTCAGTGGAATGATGAAATTTTACGTCATTCCAGATAGAGGAGCAAACCGGATTGTCCCACCAGTAGAACAGAATAGCAAAAAATTACCACATTCCGGTCTGTCATGGGGTGTGCCGGGACTCAAAAAGATTAAATACATGACTTTTTGCTCATTTTAGGAGATAATCCGCTTAGAGGCATTGCTATGAGTAATCACATTACGAAAATCAATAACATTAAGAATATGGCAGTTTTCAAGGATTTCCAATGGTCTCAATCTGTGAGAGATCAGGGGAATAATGTAGATGAGTTTAAGAAGATTAATATTATATATGGGCGCAACTATTCAGGGAAAACTACATTATCACGTATTTTAAGGGCACTTGAAACTGGTTCAATATCTGAAAAATACAATTCACCAGAGTTTGATATTTCATTTATGAATGGCAATCATGTAACTAAAAAGGACGTTGGTAGTGGACAATTAATCCGTGTTTTTAATGATGATTTCATAAAAGACAATTTGCGTTTCATTATTGATGACGAAAAGGACATCAACTCATTCGCAATATTAGGTGAAGATAATGCAAAGCTTGAAGAGGAGATTGCAGACAAAGAAGCATCTCTGGGAAAACTTGAAGAGAAATCAGGCATCATTGGTAAATTGATCTCTGCAGAGATTGATTATCATTCAGCTCAAAAAGCCCATTCTGATAAAACTGCTGAATTAGAACAGAAATTACGGGATAAAGCCAACAAAACTGGAACAGGGATAAAGCACAATAAATCCTTTGGGGATGCTAACTATAATGTCACAAAAATTAAGGCAGATATTGCATCGGTCTCTTTAGATTCTTACAACCCAATATCTGATGAACAAATCACAACATTTTATGAACTTCTCAGAGAAGAGCCTAAAGATGAAGTTATTGAATCTACTGAATTTGACTTAAAATATGATGAAATCACCGAGAAAGCTAAAAGACTCATTGAAAAAAAGATAATGGCTTCAGACCCAATACAAGAATTATTAAATGATGCTGCTTTAGCTTCGTGGGTTAGATCAGGTCGAGAAAAACATCAAGGGAAGAGAGATAGATGTGCTTTTTGTGGAAATATTATACCTCCCAATTTGTGGAACAAACTGGATAAGCATTTCAATAAAGAATCTGAAGAACTTAGACAAGCCCTTGATAATGTTTTGAAAGAAATCACCACAGAACAAAAGAGAACTTCAACTCTGCTTGATATTAAGGATTCAGAATTCTATTCACAATTTTCAGATAAATTAGATCTACTGAAAGAAGATTTTTCGAATACATTTACCCTATACATTAATAGTTTGGAGTCTGTTAAGGAGCAAGTCAATAAGCGTAAAGATGATATCTTTTTTCCTTTAACCTTTGAAGAACCAGGTTCTGTCGCTGATGATCTCAATGTTCTTCGTTCTCAATATGAGAAAATTCGAGAGAAATCAAATAAGCTGACAGAGAATTTGAGCTCTAATCAAAAAAAAGCCCGATCAGCTCTACGTCTCAATGAAGTTCATACTTTTTTAGAGGATATTCATTATGCTAATGAATGTTCAGCTATCGAATCTTTACAGCAAGTTGTTACCGATGCGGAGACAAAAAAAAATCAAATAAAAGAAGATGTTGATTTCAAAAAAGCTGAAATCAAAGACCTTAAAGCCCAACTTAAGGATGAGAGTAAAGGCGCAGAGCGTGTAAATGATTTTCTAAATAATTATTTTGGACATCAATTCCTTTCTCTAAAGGCAATTGAAGAGACATCAGGAGATGCCACAACTGGCTATCGTTTCGAAGTGACTCGAAATTCAGAAAAAGCTTATCATTTGAGTGAAGGAGAATGCAGCCTTATTGCATTTTGCTACTTCATGGCTAAACTTGAAGATTTTGAGACAAAAGGAAACCAGCCAATAATATGGATTGATGACCCCATATCGAGTTTAGACGCCAATCACATATTCTTTGTATATAGCCTTATCAATTCAAACATAGTCATACCAGAAGAGTATTCCGAAGATGGAGAAATTAAAAAAAGGGAAAGATTCAGCCAGTTATTTATATCCACCCATAATTTAGATTTCCTCAAATACCTTAAACGCCTACCGGGTGCTCTCAATAAAAAAAACTCTCGATACTTAATTGTCACACGTGTAGATGACGAGAGTACGCTATCATTAATGCCACGATATTTAAAAGATTATGTTACCGAGTTTAATTTCTTATTTCATCAGATTTATAAATGTGCAAATACAGATATTGAGTCAGATGAAAGTCATAGTATTTTTTATAATTTTGGAAATAATGCGAGGAAATTTCTTGAGGCATTTCTATTCTATAAATTCCCCAACGCCGTGGAGAAAGATGATAAGCTTTACCGTTTTTTTGGAAGAGATGCTCTCTCATCAGCTCTTACAGATAGAATAAACAATGAATACTCTCATTTGGAAGGGCTGTTTGAACGTAGTGTAATGCCTGTAGATGTTCCAGAAATGAAGTCTACTGCAAAATTTATTTTGGATAAAATTAATGAAAAGGATCCTGAACAATACGAGGCATTGTTACAAAGTATAGGTGTAGAACAATAATGCCTGAAATAACCTTAATCTGCACACAACACGCTGAAAAAGGTGCCTGTAATTTCCATGATTTATACCACATTGTTGAGCAGATACAGCCAGATGTAATCTTTGAAGAACTCCCTCCCTCCGCCTACAATGATTTCTATATTGAAAAAACCAGAGACAACTTGGAAACAAGAACCATCAACGCTTATATTGAAAAACATCCGATAGAGCATGTCCCCATAGATTTAGAGTTAGACCTCACCTCATTCTTTGAGAAGAATGGAAGACTACATCATCGAATTGAAGCCAACAGCCGTGATTACAGGAGTTCTGTGGATTGGAACACTCAGTATGTTTACCAATATGGATTCAAATACTTAAATAGCGAGCACTGTGAAAAAATAACTTCTCAGATTGACAATGCTATAGATCAGACTTTAGATAAACTGAAAGATGAAAAGCTTAATCAAATCTTCAATGAGTGGAATGATGTTATCGAGAGACGAGAGCAGGAGATGATAAGCAACATCTATCAGTACTGCCGTGACCATGATTTTGAAAGGGGATTATTCTTCATAGGTGCAGCTCATCGAAAGTCGATTATTGAGATGATACAGGCCAGGTTTAAAGATGATGGAGTAAACTGGAAATATGAAAACTATAATGGAATCTTGTAATAGCGTAAGATTTCCACATTCAAATTAAGGCTAATTGATGATTACTATTCTGCTTGTACTATTACACTCAGTAATCCAACATTAGGGATTTCTAACGCTTCTCCGTATTCTGGATGAAATCTGTGCAGAATAAAGGGAACATTGGTTTCTCCACCAGCATATCCAGTAATCTCTATATCATACCGTTGGCCATTCTCCATAAGGCATTGATAGATATCACCATCGAGTTGTTTAGTGATAGAACCTTTAATTTTCAAAATAGTACTCCTTTATTCAGTTATAATAGCACATTTTATACGGGGATATCTGCTGCGCCTACCATCATGGGAAACAGTAATTCCCGTCGGGGATATGTGCTGCGCCTACCACAGTAGCGGATGTCGAAATTAGTTAACGCTATTATATAATATTAAAATAGTACAGAAGATCTTTTCATAGTCTCATAGATAATCGTTGTTAAGACTCATTTCGATTTACATCTTATTTTCGGAATTAAAAATCGAGCCTGTAAATTTTTCTATGTAAAGCTCATTTACTATATCAAAATCGCCCTTCATATTCGATGGCGAATCTATTCATGGCAGGCTTCCAGTTTCGAAGCGGCATAGACCATTTTCTGGAAGCTTGTTCAATAGCCAGATAAATCATCTTAAATGCTGAACCATCATTTGGGAATATCTTCCGGTTTTTGATGGATTTTCGAATCACTCTATTAACCGATTCTATGGCATTGGTCGTGTAATTGACTTTACGGATTTCATCGGGATAATCAAATAATGTGATAAGATTTTCCCAGTTATTGTACCAGCTTTTGCTTATCGAGGGGTACTGACAATCCCATTTTCCAGCAAATCGATCCAACTCTAATCGAGCTTCCTGTTCAGAGATAGAGCTGTAAATTTTCTTCAAATCAGCCGACAGGATTTTCCGATCTTTGTAGGATACATACCTTAGAGAGTTGCGGACCTGATGAACGATACAGAGCTGAATTTTCGCTTTAGGAAACTCTGTACTGATCGCATTGGGGAATCAAGTGAGACCATCAACACAAGCGATGAAAATATCCTGTACTCCTCGATTTTGGAGCTCTGTAAGAACGCTGAGCCAGAATTAGGCTCCTTCCGTTTCTGCTATACACAGGCCGAGAAGTTCCTTTATCCCCTCAGTATTAACAGCAAGAGCGAGAAATACGCTCTTATTGATGACACGCTTGTTCTCCCGTACTTTAATGACAATATAATCCAGGTAGAGGATGGGGTAGACAGGATCTAGAGGGCGATTTTGCCAAGCTACGACCTCTTCCATAACCCCTTCGGTGATCTTTGAGATCAGTGCATGAGAGACGTCAACATCGTACATTTCTTTGAAAGTGTCTGAAATGTCCCTGGTCGTCATCCCCTTGGCATTAAGGGTTAATATCTTGCTATCGAGGTCTTCGCTGCGACGCTGGTTTTTCTTTACCAGTTCGGTTCGAATGCAGCTTCCCTGTTTCTTGGAATTTCCAATTCGATTTCAGCATTGTCTGTCTTTAAGGTTTTCTGGGTGTAGCCATTGCGGGAATTGCTCGACGGCCTTTTCCCGTTTTTCTATTCACCAAGATGCTCCTCCATTTCTATTTCCAGAATACGCTCCATGGCGACCTTGGCCAGCATCTTGGTCATGGCTGATACATCTTGTGGTGTTTTCAGATTCCGAGCCAGCTTATCTGCTAGCTCGTTAAATTCTTCGGTGTCGTACAAATTAAAAGCTCCTCTCTTCTTATACAAAGATTTGGAGCTTTACACATATTTATTTACAGTCTCTAAAAATCACAAAGCAATCAGATCAATATATCATTTAAGTTGATTTAGGCTATTTTCAAAATAAGAAATTTTTGTCCTATAAAACTCTACTTCTAATTTATCAGAAATCTGATTGCATATTTTCATCTTTTTAATTCTACCTTTCTTCTGATATTTAATTGCCTGATTTCTTAGATCTCTAGCTCTATTTATTAGAAAGAATTGCCCATTATGCTCCCTTTGAGTTCTGTAAACTGCGTGTATTGTATAACGACTCAAATATTCATTTGAAGGAGCCAGATATAATGTGGTAACGCGATATCCTGTAAACCTACACACAAAATAAAAACGGTAATTTCCGAAAGGGCATTGAACTGCCTCGACATATGTATAAATAGAATGTCCATTATGTGTGCCATGGAGATAGGCAATCGAAGAATCTGAAGTCATTGTAATTTTAATATTATTATATCCAGGCAAAGCATCCAGGTTTTGATTAAAAAGACTGTGCTGATCAAAATATAATTTTAGAATAGGAGACAGAATCTCAATGGAAAAAGATTCAAGATCTTCTATGATTGGATTTCTACTGTATTTGTGCCGTCCCATTCCTTATTATATCATATACTTACTATAGAATTGGTTCGCTAACAGGCTCGTTTTTTTCCGAAATACTTTGATTTTTAGTTTGTAAAACGGTCCAAAATCTCTTATTTGGACCGTTAACCGAAGTATTTCAATCAAACGAAGGTTGTTGATCAACCATAATATAAATCTACATCTAAAAAATCCTTAATATGTTTGGATAAAAATACAACTGTAGATAATAGAGCTTCATCAAATTGTTCCATAACAGGTGTATCAATAGGCTCACCGTCAAAAATAAGAGGATAGAGCTCATATGAGTTTTTATACAAAGCATCGAGAAACAAGATGCAATTTGTATATCCGTGAATTTGAGACTTATTAACTTCAATTCTTTCTGAAATATTATTTATAAGAGCTTCCGACGCTACTCTTTTGTCTATTGACATTACTTTTCCTCCAAAAAATATATAGATAATTTTATTCTTCTCAAATACGCGGAGGTGGACGGGAGGAGTGTTTATTAATGAGTTTTCCTTGCGGTACTTCTTCTTCATATATCTTTGCTATGAGCTGATTCTTTCTTGAAGAGGTCATTTTCAGTTTCTTTAAATATGATTGAAGCTCGGCTTCAGTGAAAGTTAACCGAATTGCGTCATAAAAGGTTAGGGGGGCTTTGATTTTTTTTTGATTCTCGTCTATCTCAGGCCAGTTCAGTCTGATCTTTTTTGATTTTTCCCCAATTTTAAAATCAGAAGATCGATCTATAATGTTTAGAGATTCTAACTCTTTCAAATAAAAACTGTAGTCTCTGGCATTTGAGATAGATTTCAATCGATCGCTATGTATGGGGAAAAAATCAAGATGGGGATATTGTTCTCTTTTTATGCAAAGGAGTTCATAGAGTAGAGTGCTACGACTCAGATTTCCACAAAAATAAGTGAGAATATTGGCAATATCTGTCTTACAGATAAAAATCTCTTTTCTAGTGGTACAGGAAGAATAATATTGATTCCAAATCCAAGTGGATTGTCGGTGAATCTCCTTCCTGATTCTTTCTTGATTTCCATTATGGATCTCATCCGAAAGATGATTGTGTTTGTTCCTTATCCAGGAAAAGACAATGTCTTCAGCTCTCATTTGGCTATATCCCATTGATTTCAGATAGGCAAGAGTCTTGAATTGACTATGGTGACGGCTGTGGGATTTAAATAACCCATTGTCCAATAGATGTTTTCCTTCAATGAAAGAGGTTTTATTTTCTAAGATAGGCAATCCTGGTTGTTTCAGTTCATGAATATTACTGTTAGGTTTATCGCTTTTATTCTCATTGGTGACTTGAGATTGGTCGCATCTGATCTTTGAAGGTACTTGGTCCAGTTCATATGGTTCTAATGAAAGAAAATGTTGCATCTGGCCTTTCCAATGCATATCTGGAAATGAGCAAAATAATTGGTTTGTTCCAAAGGGAAGTCGGATTTTTCTCTTTCCCCAGGGGTACAATTCGACATCCAGACTGTCACAGTAAGCAGCTAACACAGAACGCAATTGAATTACAGTTGATGAAGCTCCATGATATTCAGGACGGAACAAAATATGGTAATGCCCTTTACTCTGGGAAGTGCAAACCATAGAATTGCGCATCGAGAGCTTTAGTTCGGCGCAGATTGTTTCAACTTTATTCCATCCTCCTGAATCTATATCTATCAAGCCGAAAAGGCAGCTCTCCCCGGTTGATGTTCCAACAATAATCTTCTGATCCAGGTGTTGTTGCACCAGATTTTTACTTAAACCATATCCCCTATTGATCTCAGTCCACATTTTCTCGGAATTTCTCTTTTTCAGGATTAAAGGTTTCTCAAGCTTTGCAAAAACACGTATGTATTCGCTAAGCAATAGCTTTTCCTCAATCATTTATCTGATATCCAATAGGTGTAACTACGTTGGATTCCATAAAATCATCCAGGTCTTTTTCCAGGAAGAGAACTCTCCGGCCAGTCTTGTAAAACTTTAACTTCCTCGCTGAGACCAATTGGTAGATATAGGACGGAGTCCCTATATGTCAACATAGTTGAAGGATCACTTTAAAAGGAGTTTCAACTATGAGATACAGTCTCGGATTCAAAGAGACACAGGTAAAAAAGGTA